>JASBSH010000267.1 GCA_030149025.1 Actinomycetales bacterium
GCGAGGGCTCCCTCGGCGAGCTGGCCGATGAGCGCGGCGAGCTCGGGGGAGATGGGTTCACGCCGCCAGGCGGCGACGACCACCCGGCGCACGAGCACGCGCACGTTGCGCACCGCCCGGTCGAGCGGCTCCACGCTGGCGGCGAGCTCCTTGAGAGGCGCTCGGTGTCGACGGCGGAACGGGGAGACGCGGGCGAGCTCCAGCCCCTCGACGGACGCGCCGTGCAGCTGGTCCAGGGCCTTCTGGCTGCCCCTGGCGCGTTCGAGGGTCCGCGTGGCGCGCTGGACGTCGCCCTCACGGGCGCTGCGGGCGGCCTCGGCCAGTAGCTCGGCGACCTCGTCAGCCACGGTCGCCGCCATGCGCCGGGGGCGCAGCAGCGGTCCGCGGGGCACGACGGCGGCGATGACGATGGCGACCACACCGCCGACCACAGCGTCCAGCCATCGCCCGAGGCCGGCGTCCGGCCTGGGCAGCAGGGTCGTCACGATAACCGCCTGAACGCCGGCCTGGGTGACGATCAGCAGCCCGGCGTCCAGGAGGACTGCGAGCGTCATGGCAACCGCGACCACGACGGCGATCTGCCACACCCCGGTGCCGACGAGCCGGACGAACAGGTCACCGACCGCGACGCCCACGGCGACCCCGACGACGATCTCCGCCACGCGGCGCAGGCGGTTCTGGAACGACATCCCGAGCGCCACCACCGCGGCGACCGGGGCGAAGAACGGCATGCTGTGGCCGAGCAGGGTCCGCGCCAGGTACCAGGCGACGGCCGCACCGGACGCGCACTGGGCGATGGCCCACCCGCGGGAACGGAGCCTCTTCCAGCGGTTCTCAGCAGACAGGCGGGTGCGGCGCAGCGCCCGGGGTCCGAAGTCGGTCCAGTCGTAGTCCGCGTGGGTGAGATCTCGCAGGCGTTGCAGCGAACGTTCGGGGCCGGCGTCCACCGGCAGATCATCACGCAGCCGGCGACTGGGTGCCCGGCGACAGCCTCGCGGAGGCCATTTGCCAGAGGAACCGTCATCCCTTGTCAGGTGCTGACGACGAACCGGGTCCTGACGAAGGGTGGAATGCACGTGGCGACGCCGACTGCCAGCAGACACAGTCCGCCAGGAACAGCAAGCAACCAGGAGGAGACCCGTGACAGACGCGCGGATCCGCATCGGCATCGACACCGGTGGCACATTCACCGACGTCGTCGCCGTCGACGAGGTGACGGGAGAGGTGGCGACCACCAAGACGCCGTCCACCCCGGCCGACCCGGCCGAGGGGTTCCTCGCCGGTATCGACAAGGTGCTCGGCCAGCTCGGGCTCGGCGGTGAGGCGATCACCGCTGTCAGCCACGGCACGACCGTCGCCACGAACAAGCTGCTCGAGGGCAAGGTCGAGAACCTCGGCTTCATCACCACCGAGGGCTACCGGCACATCCTCGAGATCGCGCGCCAGTCCGTCCCCGACGGCTACGGCAACTCCTACTTCTGGGTGAAGCCGGACCGCATCGTCCCCGTGGACCGGGTGCGCACCGTCCGCGGCCGCCTGTCGGTGACCGGTGAGGAGATCCGGCCCTTCGACGAGCAGGAGGCCCGTGCGGCCGCCCGGTTCTTCAAGGAGCAGGGCATCAAGTCGATCGGCGTCTGCTTCCTGCACTCCTACGCCAACCCGGTGCACGAGCAGGCGATGCGGGACATCCTCCTCGAGGAGTACCCGGAGGCCAGCATCAGCCTCTCCAGCGACGTGCTGCGGGAGTACCGCGAGTACGAGCGCAGCGTCACCACCCTCGTCGACGCCGCCGTGAAGCCGAACATCCGCAAGTACGTCGAGAACATCGCCCACCGCCTGGCACAGTTCACCAGCAGCGAGGGCGGCACCCGCGAGGTCCCGTTCTACGTCATGAAGTCCAACGGGGGCGTGCTCAGCGCGGCCGAGGTCGTGCACCAGCCCATCACCACCGTCCTGTCCGGTCCCGCGGCCGGTGCCATCGGCGCCGCG
Organism: Actinomycetales bacterium; assembly: GCA_030149025.1. Classification (GTDB taxonomy): domain Bacteria; phylum Actinomycetota; class Actinomycetes; order Actinomycetales; family BWSM-131; genus BWSM-131. Next base: position 1,990 of record JASBSH010000267.1, read on the forward strand.
CGCGTCGCCGAGGCGGCCGGGGTCGCGAAGGTGCTCACCTGCGACGGCGGCGGCACCTCCACCGACGTGACCGTGGTCGTGGACGGCGAACCCGCACTCACGACGGAAGGCTCCGTCGGCGCGTACCCGACCAAGATCCCGATGATCGACGTGGTCACCGTGGGTGCCGGGGGCGGCTCCATCGCCTGGGTCACGCCCGAGGGCACGCTGAAGGTCGGCCCGCAGTCGGGCGGGGCGGACCCGGGCCCGATCTGCTACGGGCTGGGCGGCACCGAGCCGACGATCACGGACGCGCACGTCCTGCTCGGCCGCATCCCCCCGCACCTGCTCGGTGGCGAGATCCCGCTGGACGTGGAGGCCGCCCGTCGTGGCATCGCCGACCTGGCGGAGCGGCTCGGCCTGTCCCTGGAGGAGTGCGCTGCCGGGATTCTCGAGATCTCCGCATGGAACCAGGCGAACGCGCTGCGCCAGATCAGCGTGAAGCGCGGCCTGGACGTCCGTGACTTCACCCTGGTGACGTTCGGCGGCTCCGGTTCGCTGCTGGCCTGCCGGCTGGTCGACGTCCTGGGTCTGCAGGGCGTTCTGGTGCCCCCGAACCCGGGCAACCTATCCGCGTACGGCCTGCTGACCGTGGACGTCCGCAACGACTACGTGCGCACCCACGTACGCCGCGCCGACCGCCTCGACCACGCCGAGGTGCAGGGGCTGTACGACGAGCTCACCGCCGAGGCGGACCAGGCGCTCGCCCGGGAGGGCTTCGCCAAGGAGGAGCGCCGGTACGTCCGCACCGGGGACCTGCGGTACGCCGGCCAGGCGTTCGAGGTGCGGGTCGACGTCCCCGAGGGGCCGATCGACTACTCGCTCTGTGCACGCGTTGCGGAAATGTTCCACAACTCGCACCGGGCGCTGTACGGCTACGACTTCGCCGGCGACAACAGCCAGCACGTCGAGTGGGTGAACCTCCGGGTCACGGGCGTGGGCCCGATCCGCAAGCCCGAGCTGCAGCAGATCCCCGTGGGCAAGGGCCTCGACGCAGCGGTGACGGGCACCCGACGCGCCTACTTCGACGACGAGGGCTGGGTCGACGCCGTCCTCGTCGACCGCGCCGGTCTCGGCGCCGGCGACGTCGTCGAGGGCCCGGCCGTCCTGGAGGAGTTCGGCTCCACCATCCCGGTCCACCCCGGGTTCACCGCCCGCGTGGACGAGTACGGCAACGTCCGGCTCAACCGGCAGACCAAGAGCAACCACGCGCCGTCCGGCTCCGTCGCGGCGGCGGCAGGGTCGACGTCCGAGACCACCACGAGCAGCAACCAGGCCTCCACGACCGGAGGTCGCCTTCGATGAGCACCACCACTGAGCAGTTCCGTCCCGCCGGGTACCGGCTGACGCCGGAGGGCACCGCGGCGCCGGACCCCGTCCTCGTCGAGATCGTCGAGGGGTACCTCGCCAGCGTCGAGATGGAGGTCGAGACGGCCATCGGGCGCACGTCCCGGTCGCCGATGATCCGCGACGCGCACGACTTCCGGGCGGGCATCCACGACCGCAACCTGCGCAAGCTGACCGGCCGGTCGTACTCCGCGCTCGTCCACCCGGTGGCGCGCGACTACCCGATCGAGGAGATGCGTCCCGGCGACGTCTTCTTCCACAACGACGTCTACATGTCCGAAGGCGGCATCGGCCACCTGCCGGACCTGTGCGTCACCGTCCCGGTGTTCGCCACCCGCGAGGGCGAGGACAAGCCGACCGTGGTGGCTTTCGTGCAGGCGTTCGGCCACCACGACGACATCGGCGGTGCGGTGCCCGGCTCGATGCCCTCGCACGCGACGAGCGTCTACGAGGAGGGCCTCATGGTGCCTCCGATCCGCCTGTGGGACGAGGGCGTCCCGAACGAGTCCGCGCTGAAGATCATGACGCGCAACTCCCGGATGCCCGACTCGCTCGCCGCGGACCTGGACGCCG
>JASBSH010000276.1 GCA_030149025.1 Actinomycetales bacterium
GTCGACGTACGCCGAGGCAGCCGGCCCGTGCGCCTCGCCCGGTTGGCAACCGGCCCGTTCACCGACCGGCTGGTCGCGAAGTTCCGGCTGCCTGTCACCGGATGGCGTGGGCCGGCGAAGGAGTAGACGTGCTCGAGGAGATGCGCATCCGCGGCCTCGGCGTCATCAGCGAGGCGACGCTGGAGCTCGCCGGGGGGCTGACCGTCGTCACCGGCGAGACGGGCGCGGGCAAGACCATGGTGGTGACCGGGCTCCAGCTGCTCCTCGGTGGACGCGCCGACAGCGGCTCGGTGCGGGCCGGCGCGCCTGCGGCCGTGGTCGAGGGGAGCTTCCGGGTCTCTGCGGCGGGGGCGGTCGCCGACCGGGCACGCGAGGCGGGTGCCGAGCTCGAGGAGCTACCCGTCGACGACGGCACGGGTACCGAAGGCGAGGACCGGGCGGCCGAGCTGCTCGTCGCCAGGACGGTGGGCACGAACGGTCGCTCACGTGCGCACCTCGGTGGCCGCACCGTCCCGGTCGGGCTGCTGGCGGAGCTCGCCGACGACCTGGTCGCCCTGCACGGACAGTCGGACCAGCTGCTCCTGCGGTCCGCGGCTCGCCAGCGCGAGGCGGTCGACACCTTCGCCGGCCCCCGGTTCGCCAAGCTGCTCGGGGTGTACCGGACGCGCTTCGCCAGACGCCAGGAGGTCTCCGCGCTCCTCACCGACATCACCACCCGGGCCAGGGAGCGGGCCCAGGAGGCCGACGCCCTGCGCGTCGGGCTGGAGGAGCTCGAGCGGGTCGACCCCAAACCGGGTGAGGACGTCGCGGTCGCCGAGGAGCTGGAGCGCCTGTCCAACGTGGAGGACCTGCGGCTGGCGGCCGATGCGGCACATCGCGCCCTCGTGGCCGACGAGCTCACCGCGGACGCGCCGGCCGACGCCGCCGGCCTGGTCGGCTCCGCCCGCAAGCAGCTCGACGCGGTCGCAGCCCACGACCCGCAGCTGCAGACGCTGGCCACCAAGCTGGCCGAGGTGGGCTACACCCTCGTGGACGTGGCCACGGAGCTGTCGGAGTACCTCGCGAACCTGGACGCCGACCCCGCCCGTCTGGAGCACCTGCTGACGCGCCGGGCAGACCTTGCCGCCCTGCGGCGCAAGTACGGCGAGGACATCGCCAGCGTGCTGGAGTGGGGTCGGCAGGCGGCGCTGCGCCTGCACGAGCTCGAGGACGCCGACGACCGCGTCGACGAGCTGCGGGCCGAGCTGGCTCGGCTCGACTCCGAGCTGGCCGAGCTCGCGGGTCAGCTGCACGACGCGCGTGTGGCGGCCGGTAGGCGCCTCGCCAATGGTGTCGGCAAGGAGCTGGCCGAGCTGGCCATGCCGCACGCCGAGCTGGTCGTCCGGGTCGAGCGCGCCGCGCAGCTCGCGTCGCACGGAGGCGACGACGTCTCCCTCCTGCTCGCACCTCACTCCGGTGCGGAGCCGCGACCGCTGGGCAAGGGCGCCTCCGGCGGCGAGCTGTCCCGGGTGATGCTGGCGCTCGAGGTCGTGCTGGCCGGCTCTGACGCCGTTCCGACGTTCGTCTTCGACGAGGTCGACGCCGGTGTCGGCGGCAAGGCGGCAGTGGAGATCGGTCGCCGCCTCGCGGCCCTGGCCCGCCGGGCGCAGGTGATCGTCGTGACGCACCTGCCGCAGGTCGCCGCGTTCGCCGACCGGCACCTGGTGGTCGTGAAGTCCGAGGACGGACGAGTCACCAGCAGCGGCGTGCACCGGCTGGACGACGCCGACCGGGTGCGTGAGCTGGCGCGCATGCTCGCGGGGCAGGAGGAGTCGGAGTCCGCGCAGGCCCACGCCGAGGAGCTGCTCGCGGCGGCTCGCGCCGACCGCAGGGGGTGACGACGCGCTCACACCTGACCAGGCTGTGCGTGTGCTGGCCGAGGAGGTCAGGCGCTCATGGGACCATCGACCCCGATGAGACGTCTGCTGCAGCGCCGCCGAGCGGCGCCTGAACCCGACCGTGGGGTCGTCGGTCCCGTTCGCGTGGACACGCGCACGAAGGACCTGGCCAAGCGGCTGCAGCCGGGCGACATCGCCGTCATCGACCACATGGACATCGACAAGGTGGCGGCGGACTCCCTGGTGGCAGCCCGGCCCGCCGCCGTCGTGAACGCGGCGCCCAGCACCTCCGGCCGCTACCCGAACCTCGGCCCGGAGATCATCGTCGCCGCGGGCATACCGCTGCTGGACCGGGTCGGCTCGGCCGTGATAACGAAGGTCGAGGAGGGCGGGTCTGCACGGTTGGACGGCAACCGGCTCCTCGTGGACGACGACGTGGTCGCCGAGGGGGTGCTGCAGGACGCGGAGACCGTCGCCTCGGCGATGGAGGAGGCCCGTGCCGGGCTCGCCGTGCAGCTGGAGGCCTTCGCGGCCAACACGATGGAGTACCTGCGCAAGGAGCGCGAGCTGCTCCTCGACGGGGTCGGCGTCCCGGATGTGCGGACCAGCTTCGAGGGCCGGCAGGTGCTCATCGTCGTGCGCGGCTACCACTACAAGGACGACCTCGCCACCCTCAGGCCCTACATCCGTGAGTACCGGCCCGTCATCATCGGCGTCGACGGCGGCGCGGACGCCGTGCTCCAGGCCGGCTACCAGCTGGACATGATCGTCGGCGACATGGACTCCGTGTCGGACCGCGCGCTCACCAGCGGCGCGGAGATCGTCGTCCACGCCTATCGCGACGGCAACGCGCCGGGCCTCGAACGGGTGAAGGCGCTCGGCATCGACCCTGTCGTCTTCCCGGCGACGGGCACCAGCGAGGACGTCGCGATGCTCCTGGCCGACGACAAGGGCGCCTCACTGATCGTCGCCGTGGGAACCCACGCGACGCTCGTGGAGTTCCTCGACAAGGGGCGGGCCGGGATGGCCAGTACGTTCCTGACCCGGCTGCGGGTGGGCGGCAAGCTCGTGGACGCGAAGGGCGTGTCACGGCTGTATCGGCAGCGCATCTCGAACTGGCAGGTGACCGTGCTCCTGCTGGCCGGGTTGTTCGCCCTCGGGGTGGCGCTCGCGTCCACCTCCGCGGGACAGACGTTCTACACGCTGGCGTGGGGGCGGCTCAACGACATCGTCACGGTAGCCGTGGACTGGGTGCAGACCCTGTTCGGCGGCGGATGACACGCCACCGGACGCCTAGTAAAGGACTCGAGGAAACGTGATCGACTTCCGGTACCACCTGGTGTCGCTGGTCTCCGTGTTCATGGCGCTCGCCATCGGCGTCGTGCTCGGAGCCGGCCCGCTCAAGGAGTCCATCGGGGACACCCTGAGCAACCAGGTCGACGGCCTGGTGCGGGACAAGACCGCACTGCAGCAGGCGGTCGCGAACCGCGACCAGCAGATCGGCAACCGCGACACCTTCATCACGTCGCTGTCCGGGCCGCTGGTGGCCGGGCAGCTCGGCGGTCGCTCCGTCGTCCTGGTCACTCTGCCCGGCACCGCCAAGGACGACGCCGACGCCGTCACGAAGGTGCTGAGGGCTGGTGGCGCAGAGCTCACCGGGCAGGTGGCCCTGCAGGACCGCTGGTTCGACCCGGCCCAGAAGGAGCTCCGGCAGCAGGTGGTCGCCAGCCAGCTGCAGTACGTGGACCCCGAGCCGCCGGCGTCGGCCGGTTCGGACGGCCAGCTCGCCGCGGTGCTGGCACGCGCCGTCCTCACAGGCGACATCGCGAAGGCCGGTGAACCGGACGCGCAGGCCGAGACGATCCTCGGCGCACTGACCGCAGGTGACCTGGTCTCGGTCCAGGGCAAGCCCCAGCAGCGGGCCACCGCGGCCGTCGT
>JASBSH010000328.1 GCA_030149025.1 Actinomycetales bacterium
GTGCGGTTACCGAACTGCGGGGAGACTACGGCGGCAGTTCCGCGACCGTCAAGGCTCGGTTTGGCATTCGGACGCCGACACGCAACCCGCTGCCCCCCACCCGTTCCCACGTGAGTGCCGCTCGAAGAAGTCCTGCCACGCGAGCAGTTCGTCGGCCAGATCGTCGGACAGGCCGAGTTCTTCGGCGGTGATCCCGCCGTCGTGGGCCCAGAGCGAGTACTCGCAGGAGTAGTCGCTCATCAGGCGGACCACCCCGCCGGTCGAGGGACCAGCCACGTGAGCTCAGATCAGATGTTCTCGCCGAGGACCTGGGCGAACATCCAGCGGTGCCCCTCGAGGTCCTCGACGCGGTACTGGCGCTGGCCGACGCCGTCGTTGTCCTCGAGCTCGGTGAGCACCGTGGCACCCCCCTGCACGGCTCGCTCGTAGTGGGAGTCGACATCGTCGACGTACACGATCACGCCGTCGACGATGTACGGGCTGGTCTGCCACTGTCTCGCGACCTCACAGCTCTCGGCGTGCCGGCGCGGTGACTGGTAGGCCGGGCTGGGCCGGCCGAGCATCACCATGCCGTCGGCCGCCTTGAGGTTCACGTGGGACACCGTTCCGTCGTCGTCGGTCCAGCGCCCGACCTCCTCGAACCCGAAGGCGGCTGCAAGCCAGTCGGCCGCGGCGCCGGCGTCCTCGTAGGACAACATCGGGACCACCGACGGCACCGGACCGTGTTCACCCGTCACGGCTCCTCCTTCTCGCTTCGCCACAACCACCAGGCCGCACAGCCGGCCGCGACCGACACGCTCAGGAGCATGAAGAACATCAGGTAATGAGTGGCGGTCAACGCCTCCGCCCGCGTGCGGGCCCCGGAGGTAGCCCAGGCCGTCACGGCAAGCGCGTACATCGCCGTGGCCGCAACAGCGGCCCAGACTCTGGCCGTTCGGGCCGGGCGTGCCGCAGTCGCGGGCACCGCGAGAAGGGCCAACCCGAAGAGCAGCGCCCCCGCGAGGTAGGACCGACTGGTCCAGTAGGGGATCACGGTGAACACATCGCTGGTCGCGCTTGAGCCCAACCCCAGGGCGATCAACGCGACCGAGGGCACGCCCTGGAACAGATACAGGGCTCCGGTGGCGACAAGGGCGTGCCGCAGGCGGCGCGGCCACGACCTCGCGCGTGCGTCACCCACCACCGCACTCATCTCAGTGACTGCCCATCCGTTCAAGTTCCTGTGCGACCCGCATCACCGCGTTGGCCGCCTTCTCCACGTCCAGCCCGTCCATGGCGACGACCCCGACACTGAGCTCCGCGCCGGCTCGCCGCACTCCGGCCGACACACCGACCGCGCCGCGTTCCAGCTGACCCGTCGTGTGACTGAACCCGGCGCGCCTGGCCTGCGTGACGTCGTCCGGATCATCGTCTCTGGCCGGTCGCAGCGCGAGGATGGCGATCCCGGCGGCACCGCGCGAGAGCGGATGCCGTGACCCGACCCGGTAGCCGACACGCAGGAAGGTGCCCTGGGGCTCCGCGACGCTGACAACGACGGCCTCATCGCCCTCGGCCATGGAGAGGAACGCGGTGGCGTGCGTCTCGTCGGCAAGGTCGGCAAGCAGGGGCTGGGCGTCACGTCGCAGCTGGGGTTCGAACCTGGCGGCGAGGACGGCGACTCCCGCTCCCAGGCGGATCCGTCCCTGCCGGGTACGGCTCACCAGACCGCGACCTTCGAGGGTCGCTACGAGGCGGTAGCAGATGGCACGGTGCACCTCGAGCCGCTCGGCGAGCTCCGCGATGGACAGCCCGTCCGGGGACTCGGAGACGAGCTCGAGCACGCGAAGTCCGCGGTCGAGGGTCTGCAGGGTGTTCGGTTCGGCCATCTCGGGCAGGCTACCGAGTGATCAACACCAATGAGAGGGGCGCTCGACCGGGGCCGGCAGCTTCGTCGCTGCGTTGCCGCGGGCCGCGTTCACCTGGGGCTGGGTCACGAACAGGGCGCGGCTCAGATCGGCGGAATCGAGGACGGCGCCACGCAGGTCTGCGCCCAACAGGTCGGTTCGCGTGAGGTCGGCACCGGTGAGGTCGGCTCCGATCAGGTAGGCGCCGCGCAGGTTCGCGTCGGTGAGGTCCGCGTTGCGCAGGTTCTTACCCGTCAGGTCGGCGTTGCGCAGGTTCTTGCCGGCGCGCTTCCTGACCACGCCGCTCGCCCGTTCGAAGAGGAGCGCGACGTCCCGTCTGATGCCCGCAGGGTCCAGCGCCAGGACCTCGGCAGCTGGGGCCTGCGTGAGCCGTTCGATCTCCTCCATCTGCTTGGCGGCCGTGTCGCGAAGCGGTGCCGCTGCTGGCATGGACAGCACTTCGTCGAG
>JASBSH010000339.1 GCA_030149025.1 Actinomycetales bacterium
GACATCGGTGGCGGCGCGTCCGCCGAGGTGATGGCGAACGGCCTGCACATCATCCTGGGTGACCCGCAGGTCAAGAGCGTCTTCGTCAACGTCTTCGGCGGCATCACCGCCTGCGACGCCGTCGCGAACGGCATCGTCGCCGCGCTCGGCATGATCGGCGACGAGGCCACCAAGCCGCTCGTCGTCCGCCTCGACGGCAACAACGTGGTCGAGGGCCGGCGCATCCTGGAAGAAGCGGCGCACCCGCTGGTCACCCTGGTCGACACGATGGACGGCGCCGCCCGCAAGGCGGCCGAGCTTGCTGCGGCGAAGTGAGGGACTGAACAACATGGCGATCTTCATCGACGACAGCAGCAAGGTCATCGTCCAGGGCATGACCGGCTCCGAGGGCCGCAAGCACACCCAGCGGATGCTGGCCTCCGGGACGAACATCGTCGGCGGCGTGAACCCGAAGAAGGCCGGTGAGTCGGTCGAGTTCGACGGCGGCGTCAGCGTGCCGGTGTTCGGCACCGTCGCCGAGGCCATGGAGAAGACCGGCGCCGACGTCAGCGTGATCTTCGTGCCCGCGGCCTTCACCAAGTCGGCCGTGATCGAGGCCGTCGACGCCAAGATGCCGCTCATCGTGGTGATCACCGAGGGCATCCCGGTCAAGGACACGGCCGAGTTCTTCAGCTACGCCAAGGAGGCCGGCACCAGCCGGATCATCGGCCCGAACTGCCCCGGCCTGATCAGCCCGGGCAAGTCCAACGCAGGGATCATCCCCGCCGACATCACCGGCCCCGGTCGTATCGGCCTGGTCTCGAAGTCCGGGACGCTGACCTACCAGATGATGTACGAGCTGAGCGACATCGGCTTCTCGTCGGCGGTCGGCATCGGCGGCGACCCGATCATCGGCACCACCCACATCGACGCGCTCGAGGCGTTCCAGAACGACCCCGAGACCGACGCGATCGTGATGATCGGTGAGATCGGTGGGGACGCCGAGGAGCGGGCCGCCGAGTACATCAAGGCGCATGTGACCAAGCCCGTCGTCGGCTACGTCGCCGGGTTCACCGCGCCAGAGGGCAAGACCATGGGCCATGCCGGCGCGATCGTTTCCGGCTCGTCCGGCACCGCCCAGGCGAAGAAGGAGGCGCTCGAGGCGGCCGGTGTGAAGGTCGGCAAGACGCCGTCCGAGACCGCCGAGCTCATGCGTGAGGTGATGCGGTCGCTCTGACCGCGTTTCCGCTCAACGGCGATTCCGGCCATTCCGTTGCAGGGTGGCCCTGTGCCAGTCCTATTAGCGCAGGGCCACCCTGCGCCATTGTGGGATTGGTGTGATCCCACCCACGAGCACGCTCGCGCGCCCACCCACGAGCACGCTCGCGCGCCCGGCAACGGCCCAACGTTTCGCCGACACCCCGGCGTGGGGTGCCCTGACTTCCCACCCCGATGACGGACCATGAGTAGGCCATGAGCCTGCTGTCCCGCGACCGAGACCGACACCCCGACACGCACCCCGACACCGCGAGCACCGCCGATCCGGCTGCCCACAAGCACACCCTGGCCGCCACGCCCGCCCCGCTGGTGCCGCCGTGGCTGGTCGGTGTCCTCGGTGGCGCCCAGGCGGTCGTCGGGTCGCTCCTGTTCATCCTCGTCCCGGTCATCGGTGTCTGGATGGGTTCGGCGGCGACCGGCGCGCACTGGACCGAGGCGCTGCGCGTCGGCACCTCGATCTGGCTGCTGACCCACCGCGCGACGATCAACGTCGGGTCGTTCGGGTTCTCCCTGGTGCCGCTCGGTCTCACCGTCATCCAGGTGCTCTGGTGCTGGTCGGCCGGGCGACGCGTCGCTGTCGCGCTGCACGCCGTCCCCGTCGTTGGCCGCCGCCGCCACAGCACCGCCGCGTGGGTCGGCTTCGTCGGCACGTATGTCGCCCTTGCGGCGGCGATCGGCCTGCTCTCCAGCTCGGACGCGGGCCGACCGGCCTCGGCGCAGGTGATCGTCGGGGCCCTGCTCATCTCCGGCGTGGTCGCAGCCATGGCGATGTTGCGCACCGCTGCGCCCCGGGGGGGCACCGGTGACGGCGCCGGACGCCTGCTTGCCGATGCGCTGCGTCTACCCGTCCACGCCCGCCGTGTGGCAGCGGCTGCGACGGTCGCCGCCGCCAGTTGGGTGGCCGCCTCCGCCGTGCTCACAGGCGTCGCCGTCCTGCTCGGGACGGATCGCATCACCGCGCTCCACGAGGCGCTCAATCCCGGCCCGGTCGGCGCCGCCGGCCTCGTCATCGCCCAGCTCGCGTACCTGCCCACGGCCGTGGTCTGGTCCGGCGCTTGGCTCGCCGGGCCAGGTTTCGCGGTCGGCACAGGCACCTCGGTCGCACCCGCCGCAACCGTCCTCGGCCCCCTACCCGCCTTCCCCCTCCTCGGCGCGCTGCCAGAACCGGGGACGACGCCCGCCTGGCTCGCCGCGGCCATCGCCGTCCCCGTTCTCGCCGGCGTCGTCGCCGGCGCGCATCTGCACCGGTCCGGCCGGACCACGCCACGCGTCGTCCAGATGCCGTTGGCCCTGGCCGTCGGCGCGTCGGCTGGTCTCATCGCCACGGTGCTGGCCTGGTTCGCCAGTGGGCCGGCGGGTCCCGGCCGGATGGCGCAGGTCGGCCCCAGCCCCCTGCTCGTCGGTGCTGCGATCGCCGGTGAGGTCGCCGCCGGGTGCGTCCTCGCGGTCCTGTTTCTGCCACGGGACGCGACGTCCCGGCCGGCGGTTCCGGCGTAGCTCAGCCGATGGAGCAGGGACGCCGCCACGCAGGTGGTCGGTCTGCTCCCACCGGGTGCCCGCTCACGGGTGCGGTCGCTCGGCAGAGCGGTCCGCGGCCGGAACCGTCGCGCAGGGAGCGCCGATCAGCCGGTTCGACCGAGGCGACTGAGGTCGAGGATCCGCCGTTCGTAGTCCGCCTGACACTGCCGCTCGGCGCTGATCGTCAGGGCGTCACGACGGCACTTCTGGTAGTCAGCCTGCAGCGGCCAGAACGCCAGGGCCAGTCCCTGGCCGAGCGCCAACAGGGCGGCGAGGCCGACCCCGACGCTGGTGAAGACCATGGCGGTGGCGCGCATCTTCGCCCTGGACACTGCGCGCACGGCCTGGATGCCCACCACGACGGCAGCGACGGAGAACCCGATGGCCGCGGCCTGCCAGGGAAGCTCCAGACCGTTCACGAGCAGCGACGCGAGGACGAGGAGGCCGAACCGGCCCACGAGGGACGCGGCCCGGCGCATGTCCTGCACGGATGGGGCCGGCTTCTTCGTCGGCGGTGGCGGTGGCGGTGCCTGCGGTGGCGGTGGGGGTGCCTGCGGTACGGGTGCCTGCGTTGCTGTCGGTGCCGGGGGAGGGATGACCGGCGGACCGCTCGGCGGCGGCCAGTCCGGCGAAGGTTCGCTCCCCACGGTGGACATCGTCGCCCATGGGTCTGACAGCACCGGATGGAGGGCGCCGAAACGCACACCTCGCACCCGGCTTTTCAACGGGCCCTGACGGCCAGCGCGACCGCATCGGCTACGGCAACCGGATCCGAGAGCGGCAACCCGGTGGCCACGCGGATCGCCGCCGTCCCTGGCCCCGTCCAGCTCTCCGCCGCAGCTGCGACCGCGATGCCGTGCGAGGCGAGCACGAGCGCGGCCTCGTGCTCGCTCAGGACCGGCACCCACACGGCCAACCCGTCGCCCAGGGGTGCGTGGACCCCGCGCTCGGCGAGCAGGTCGCAGAGGGTCTGCCGCCGGTCGCGGTACACGGTCTGGGCGTGTTCCACGGTGCGGCGGCAGCCGTCGTCCACCAACGACCAGGCGAGCACGTTCTGCAGGATGCGGCTGGTCCAGCCGGCGCCGAACTGCCGGTAGACCCGGACGCGCTCGATCGGCTCCGCGGCGCCGGCCATCACCGCGAGACGCAGGTCCGGGCTGTGCGACTTGGAGTACGTGCGCACCAGAACCGTGCGGTCGGCGAACAGCTCGCTGAAGCCGTGATACGGCTTCTCGCTGAGCTCACCGAGCCCGTCGTCCTCGACGATCACGGTTGTCGATCCCTCGAGGATCGATGCCAGCTCGTCACGCCGCTCCTTCGTCAACGTGGCGCTGAGCCGAGAGCTGCTCCGTGGTTCGTAGACGAAGGCGGCAGGCTGGTGCTGCATCGCCTCGCGCAAGGAGGCAGGGGCCGGCCCCTCGGCGTCCATCGCCACGGGGATCACCTTCGCGCCGATGCTGTCGAGGATGTCCAGCAGCCGCGGCGTCGCCGGGTCCTCGACCGCCACCGGCTCCCCGGTGACAACGGTGGTCCGCAGCAGGAGCAGCAGGCCCTCGTACCCGCCGTTGACCGCCATCCAGGCTTGAGCGGGGAACGGCCAGGTGGCCTCTGCCGCTTCCCGCAGCGGTCTGCTGATCGGCGTCACCTCGTAGGTGTGCAGCTGCGGGTCGGCAACGGCGTGCTCGTACGCGGGGCGCAGATCGGGGAGGAGGGCCGGGTCCGGCACCGCCCGGGACAGGTTGATCGTCTGGCCCGGCCAGAGGTGGGCGACGTTCTCGTATCGCGCGGGCCGGCGCACGGCGAGCCCACCCTGGACCCACGTCCCCTGCCGCCCGCCGCCGGAGATCAGCTGCTGCTTGCGCAGCGCGGCCCAAGCCGCCGAGACGGTCGCCGAGCTCACCGCGAGACGGGGGGCGAGTGCCCGCACGGTCGGTAGGCGGGTGCCCGGCTGCAGATCGCCCTGGCGTACCAGCCGAGCGACGGCCGCGGCGATGCCCGAGGCGCTGGCCTCGGTCACTCGCTCCGCCAGCCACTGTGCGGAAACCGTTTCGGCGGTGGACGGAACGGTGAGTGCGGTCGGCCCGCTCTGCTCGTTCATGCGGCGCGGAACCCCTTTTTGTGCAGAAACAAACGGGTCTGTTGTTTTCACCCTATCCCTGAACATATGGTGACGTCATTGCCCGCGCCGGATCGTGCCTCGGACGTCGCCCTCGTTCTCAAAGGAAGCTTGTGAATCTGCGCCTTGGCGTGCGCCATTGGGAGCACGTCTCTCCGATCGCCATGGGCGACGTCCGTGTCGGTCCTAGTGTGGATCTCCGTACCGACCTCGAGATCGGGCTCACCCGGCTCGACAGCACCCCGGACCTGTGGGAGCGGGACGACATCGACGGCGGAGAGACCTCGCTGAGCCGCTACGTCCGCGCCCGCGCCGCAGGTGACGACCGCGTCATCG
>JASBSH010000349.1 GCA_030149025.1 Actinomycetales bacterium
TGCTGTCCCACTGTAGAAGTACTATCGGGCAGCACGAGTGCCACAATCATGCCGACACGCCGGAAGAACCAGCCATGGGGCGAACGACCGCACAACGACTGGCCTCCTACGAACGCCGCTACCGACAGCTCGCCGCCCAAGTCGCAGACATCGGCTACATCCGCTCGGGCAGCCTCGCGCTACGGCACAACAGGTGCGGGAAACCCAACTGCCGATGCCACGCCGACCCGCCCCAACTGCACGGGCCCTACTGGCAATGGACGACCAAGGTCGACGGCAAGACCGTCAACCGCAGGCTCACCGAGTCCCAGGCCGAGTTGTACGCCGAATGGATCGACAACGACCGGCAACTACAGGCGCTGATCAGCCAGATGCGCGAGGTCGCAGCCAAAGCGACCGAACTTCGCCTCAACCAAGCGGCCACTGACCCTGAGGTTTAATCACAAGCTTAGAACGCTGGATGCCGCTCAGTGTGGTCGACTGATGGATGCCGTGGAGGGCAATGGGCAGGTCGCTGGGCCGACAGCTACCGCCCATCCGCATAGCCCCTGGGACAGCGGGGAGCCCTACGCCGTCGTCATTCCAAGGTTCATCCGGCAGCAGCCCGGCGCGGCAGCGGTAGAAGCACGTCTCCAGGAGTGGGAGCGACTCATCGGAGTCCGCTCCTGAGCGACGCAACGCCACTGGGTCGACCGTCCAGGCGGGCCTCCTGCCGCTGTAGTCCCGTCATCGTGGATGAGCGCAAGGCTACTTACCGCCGAGGCTGCGCTTGATCGGTGGCCGTGCCGCGACCGACGCTGCCTATGGCCTCGAAGAGCAGGGACGGACGTCCGCCGATGGAGTTGATGAAGATGGTGGTCACCGACAGCGCCATCGCGATCATCGCCCAGACCGGGTAGACCAGGCCGGTGGTGGCAGCCGGGATACCGATCCCGTTGAACAGGAACGCCAGGGCGACGTTCTGCCGCGTGCGTCGGTAGCTGGAGCGGCTGATCTGCCGTGCGGTCATCACCGCCCGCAGGTCGTCCCGGACGATGATGATGTCGGCCGATTCGACGGCGATGTCGGTGCCGCTGCCCATAGCGATACCCACGTCCGCCTGCATCAACGCGGGGGCGTCGTTGATGCCGTCCCCGACCATCGCCACCCGGGTGCCGTCACGTTGCAGCTCTCGGACGATGTCCGCCTTGCCCTCGGGCAGAACCCCGGCGCGAACATCGGTGATCCCGAGTTCGTCTCCAACGTGCCGGGCGGCGCGCTCGTTGTCGCCGGTGACCAGGACCGGGGTCAGCCCGGCATCCCGGATCTGGGTCAGCGCCTCCACCGCGTCGGCGCGGATGTCGTCGCCCAGGGCGATCAGGCCGAGCGGTTCCCCATCGGCGGTGACGGCGACGACGGTGCGGCCGGCGGCCTCCAGCTGGTCCACCCGCGCGGCCAACCGACCGAGGTCCACCCCACGCTCGGTCACGAACCCGGGACGTCCAACGAGGACGTCGCGGCCGGCGACACGCGCGCTGACCCCGAGGCCGGTGATCGACCTGAAGCGCTCCGCCGCCGGCAGGACCAGGCCGCGGTCGGTCGCGGCGTCGACGATGGCCCGGGCTAGCGGGTGCTCGGAAGAGGACTCGGCCGCGGCCCCGGTGGCCAGCAGGTCATCCTCACCGGTGACGGCGGCGAGCTCGCGGACGGCGGGGCGCCCCTCGGTCAGGGTGCCGGTCTTGTCCAGCACGATCCGCCGGACCTGACCGAAGGTCTGGAACGCTTCCCCGGTCCGCATGATGATCCCCAGGTCGGCCGCCTCCCCGGCGGCCCGCACAATGGCCAGCGGCGCGGCGATGCCCACCGCGCACGGATAGCCCATCACCAGTACGCCGAGGCCGGCGAACACCGCCCGCCGCACGTCGGGCTCCCCGGCTGCCAGCCAGGACCCGGCCACCCAGCCGAGCAGCGCCACCGCCGCCACGACGAGGACGGTGGGTGTGTAGATCCGCAGCACACGATCGACCAGGTGCAAGATGCCCGGCTTGAGCGCCCGGGCGTCCTCCACATGCCGCACCACCTGGGCCAGGAAGCTGTCGGCGCCAACCCGAGTGGCCTCAAGCACGAGGGTCCCGGAGAGGTTGATCGACCCGCCGATCACCTCATCCCCCGCCCCGCGCTCGACCGGCACCGGCTCCCCGGTGACCAACGACAGGTCAACCGTGGAGCACCCGTCGATCACGCGGCCATCGACCGGGATGCGCTCACCCGGCCGAATCCGGACCAGGTCGCTCACCGCGACCTGCCCGAGCGGCACTTCTTCCTCGGTGCCGCCGCGGACCAGGCGGGCGGTGTCCGGCTGCAGATCCAGCAGCTTCTTGACCGCCTGGCTGGAGCGGGTCTTGACCAGCAGGGACAACCACTCCGAGAAGATGTGATAGTTCGCCACCAGCACGGTCACGGCGAAAAACGGGGCGGTCGGGTAGTCCGGCAACACTCCGCTCAGTCCGATCACCCCGCCGGCGATGCCGGCGAACGCGCCGACCTCCAGCAGCACGTGCTGGTTCAGAATCCGTCGACGCGCCGCCTGGTAGGCCATCCGCAGGATGTGCGGCGCAACCCCGAACACCACGGCGACCGCGAGCACGCCGGTGAGCCACCCGGTGGCCGTCTCACCCAGGATCCCCGCCTCGCGGGCGATGTAGGCGACGGCTGCCGGGGCGATGATCGCCAGGGCGCCGAGCAGCGCCGGGACCCGCCCCGCCGGCCGCAGAATCGCGTAGGAGGTCGGCACCATCAGCACGACCACCGAGGCCGGTACCAGCACCGACCACACCCCGGAGACCTCAAGGATCAGCGCGATCGCGGTCAGACTGGCGCCCACCGCCGCCAGCAGCCGCTTGCCCTCTCGGACGAGGTCGGCCTCCTCCTCCTCGAACGGCCGGAGCTTGCGCGGGTCGTACAGGTCGTAGCCGATGTCGCGCAGCGTGCCGAGGATCTGCTCCGGCCGGATCATCGCGGGGTCATAGTCGATCAGCGCCTGCTCGTGGGTGAGGCTGACCGCGACCTTGTCCACCCCCGGCTGCCGGCCCAGTGCCTTCTCGATCGTCCCGGTGCACAGCGAGCAGTGCAGGCCGGCGATCCGGGCCCGGATCCGGGCATGGCCGGCGAGGTGGCTGGGCTCCTCCGCCCACAGCTGCTCGGTTCCGGTATCGAGGGGAGCGGTCACTGCGGCGACACCTCGGCCTCACCGACCACCTCGTAGCCGGCCGTGACGATCCGCTCGACCAACGCCGCGCGGTCCGTGGCCTGCGGGTCGAACCGCACCCGCACCTCGCCGGTGCGGTGATCGGCGGTCGCCTCGTGGACTCCGTCCAACCGGTGCAGCACAACGCCGAGGCGCTGCTCACAACCGGTGCAGCTCATGCCCTCCACCCGCAGGGTCACGGTCTGGTTCATGGTGATCACCTCGCAAGTTCCTTGTCGCGGGACTGGGCGTGCCCGGCGACCGGGCGGACGGTGTCGTGGATGGTCTGGCGCGGATGCACCTCCAGCTGAGGTCGCGGCAGCTCACCGCATCCCTTATGCCAACCACGGTAGACCTTCCAGTCGACTGGAAGGTCAAGTGTTCCCAACGCGTGGCTTCGCGCCTGCTCGAGGTGGCCGGCGCCGCCGCCTAGCTCTGCCCTGGCGCCTCTGCAGCGACCGCCGTCTTCTGCCGGACGTGCTCGATCAGCCGGCAGGTCCCGCCGACGTCGGGAAGGCGGTCGGCGGCGACTGATAGCTCGGTCAACTGCCGGCGCAGGTCTTGCAGCTCCCGGATTCGCCGGTCAATGCTCTCCAGCTGCGCGTCAAGCACGCCCCGTACGTAGGAGCACGGCGCCTCCCCGCGCTCTCTGAATGCGAGGATCTCCCTGACCTCATCCAGGGTGATGCCAAGGCGCTGAGCGGTGCGGATGAACGTCAACCGGTTCACGTAGGAACCGTCGTAGTCCCGATACCCCGAGCGAGTGCGAACCGGTTCCGGCAGAAGACCGATCGACTCGTAGTACCGAATGGTCTTCGGATTCACGTCACCAAGACGCGCCAGCTCACCGATCCTCACGCATCCGAATCTTACAGCCGGATGGAAGGTTCGGACTCCACAAGCGCGGCGGACGGCGCAGTCGGACGGCGCGGAAACGGCGCTGCCGAGCGTTTGACCTCGGGCTGTGCTTGCGTCAACGGCAAGCCCTGATGGAGCGAGTCTCCTAGAAGAGCTGGCGGTAGTTGGCGCTTGCGAGGTCGAGCAGTTCGTCTCCGCGGCCGGACAGCACGGTGCGGATCGCGTAGAGGGTGAACCCCTTGACCTGCTCGGCCGTGATCTTAGGTGGGATCGTCAGTTCTTCCCGCTCGGTGAGCACGTCGATGAGGGCCGGGCCCTTGTGCTCGAAGGCTTCCGCCAGACCGGCGCGAAGGTGCCTGGACTGCTCGACGCGAACGCCCTTGATCCCCATGGCCTCGGCGACGGTGGCGAAGTTCGGGTTGACCAGGTCGGTGCCGAAGTTGACGAACCCGGCGGCCTTCATCTCGAGCTCGATGAAGTTCAGGGACGCGTTGTTGAAGACGACGATCTTGACCGGAAGCTGATGCTGGGTCACGGTCATCAGCTCTCCGAGCAGCATGGCGAGTCCGCCGTCCCCGCAGAGCGCGATCACCTGCCGGCCTGGAAAGGCCTTCTGGGCGCCGATGGCGTGGGGAAGGGCGTTCGCCATGCTGCCGTGGACGAACGAGCCGATGATCCGGCGACCGCCGCCGGTGTGGAGGTATCGCGCGGCGTAGACGACGGGGGACCCCACGTCCGGGATGAACACCGCATCGTCCGACGCCAGCTCGTCGACGAGGCGGGCCAGGTACTGAGGGTGGATCGGCCTCTTGCCCTTGGACGGGGTGGCCAGATCGTCCAAACGGGCACGGGTCTTGGCGTAGTGGTCCCGGGCGTCGTCGAGATGGTCGCGGCTTCGCGCGCCGTCCAAAAGGGGAAGCAGCGCCCGGGCGGTCTCGCCGACATCACCGACCATCCCGAGATCGACGGGGGTGCGCCGTCCCAACTGCTCGCCCCTGATGTCGACCTGGATGACCGTGGCGTTCCGCGGGTAGAACTGCTGGTAGGGGAAGTCGGTGCCGAGCATCAGCAGGGTGTCGGAGGCGTCCATCGCCCGATAGCCGGAGGCGAAGCCGAGCAGGCCGGTCATGCCGACGTCGAACGGGTTGTCGTACTCGATCTGGTCCTTGCCGCGCATCGTGTGGACGATCGGGGCGGCCAGGCGGTCGGCGAGAGCGATCACCTCGTCGTGTGCACCGGTGACACCGACGCCGGCCAGGATCGTCGTGCGCCGGCCGGCGTTGAGGATCTCAGCGGCCCTGCGCAGCTCGTCGTCTGACGGCACTACCCGGGGCTGCGTTCGGGGGACGACGACGACGCGTTCGCTCAGGGCCGGTTCGAGTGCCACGTCCCCGGGCAGCACGATGACAGCCACGCCCCGCTGCTCGATGGCGGTGCGCATGGCGATCTCGAGGACGCGGGGCATCTGCTCGCGATGCGAGACGAGCTCGCTGTAGACGCTGCACTCTCGGAACAGCTCCTGCGGGTGCGTCTCCTGGAAGTATCCGCTGCCGATCTCGCCGGTCGGAATCTGAGCGGCGATCGCGAGGACGGGAACGCGGCTGCGGGCCGCATCGAAGAGGCCGTTGATGAGGTGGAGGTTGCCGGGCCCGCAACTGCCGACGCAGACCGCGAGCCGCCCGGTGAGCTCGGCCTCGGCCGTCGCGGCGAAAGCGGCAGCCTCCTCGTGCCGGGTCAGCACCCACTCGATCGACCCGTCCTTGCGCAGGGCGTCGGTGAAGCCGTTGAGGGAGTCACCGGTGATGCCGTAGACACGCCTCACGTCGTTCGCCCTCAGCGCGGCGACGATGGTCTGAGCGATCGTGGGGGTCACAAGCCCTCCTTGCTTGTCCGGTCAGGCTGCATCCGTTCCTACCATCGACGTGGCGGCGGGGCCGGACCATCGTTGGCTACGGAGTCGTAGGTTACGCATTCGTAGGTTACGCTGCCGTAGTGACCACCTCCCCGGCCACGCCCGTCCGAGCCCGGAGCATCGCTGACCGATTGCTGCACGCGATCGCCACACCGCTCGTTCCCGACGACTACCTCGACCTGATCGCCCCGCTGCGATCCGGCGCCGACCTGCGAGGGCGCGTTGTCGCCGTCCACCCGGAGACGGCTGATGCCACGACCGTGGTGATCAAGCCCGGCCGGTCCTGGCGCGGTCACGTCCCCGGCCAGTACGTGCGGCTCGGCGTCGACATCGACGGCGTCCGTCATTGGCGCGCCTACTCAGTCACCTCCCCGCACCGATCCGGTGACGGACACGTCTCCATCACGGTCAAGGCGATCCCCGACGGTCGCGTCAGCAACCACATCGCTCGGCATCTGCGGCCGGGAACGCTGCTGCACCTGGACCACCCGGCGGGCGATTTCGTGCTGAACGGGCACCGAGGTCCCACGTTGTTCGTCACCGCCGGTTCCGGCATCACGCCCGTCATGGGGATCCTCCGCAACCACCTGCGCGAGCTCGACGACGTTGTGCTCGTGCACTCCGCCCCGGCACCGGACGACGTGATCTTCGGCGCGCAGCTGCGGTCATGGCAGGAGGCAGGGTCGCTCCGGCTCATCGAGCGCCACACGGACAGCGACGGGATCCTCACCCCGGACGAGCTCGACTCCCTCGTCCCGGACTGGCAACGCCGCGAGGCGTGGCTCTGCGGACCCACCGCGATGCTCGACGCCTTCGAGGACCACTACGCCGCCGCAGGCCTCGCGGAACGTCTGCACACCGAACGCTTCCGGCCGACGGTGATCACCGCAGGCGAGGGGGGCACCGTCAGCTTCGTCCGGTCGGGTACGAAGACCGAGGTGGACGGCGCCACGCCCCTTCTCGACGCCGGCGAGAGCGCCGGCGTCCTCATGCCATCCGGATGCCGCATGGGCATCTGCTTCGGCTGCGTCGTGCCGTTGAGGGAAGGGGCCGTCCGTGATCTCCGCACCGGAGACCTGACGACCGCGACTCCCGAGGACGACATCCGCATCCAGACGTGCATATCGGCCGCCGCCGGCCACTGCGACATCGAGATCTGAGGAAACGGTTGATGACCGCCACCGCCACAGCAACGACCCTGACAACGACCACTCCGACCAGCCTGGCAACCGCCAGCAAGCAGGGCAGCCTCAACTCGCGCCTGTCGAGCAGCCAGACCGCCCGCCGGTACGAGCCCAAGCCCTCCGGCAAGCCCGATCCGACCGCGCACCTGTCAGCCGAGCAGGTCGAGGCGTTGGCGCGTGAGCTCGACGAGCTCCGCCAGCAGGTCTTCGACTCACGCGGCAAGCGCGACGCCGACTACATCCGCACGGTCATCAAGTG
This sequence comes from Actinomycetales bacterium, assembly GCA_030149025.1. Lineage (GTDB taxonomy): Bacteria > Actinomycetota > Actinomycetes > Actinomycetales > BWSM-131 > BWSM-131. The sequence continues at coordinate 7,440 of JASBSH010000349.1, forward strand.
GCAGCGCGGGCTCGAGATGGGCAGCCGTGCGGTTCTGCTGTTCTCCCTGTTCCCACCCGCCTGGGTGCTCGGCACCGCCGGGCTCTCCATCGCGAAGATCCTCGAGAACATGGAGCTCGGGCACAACATCATGCATGGGCAGTGGGACTGGATGCGTGACCCCAAGATCCACTCGCAGGCCTGGGAGTGGGACCACGCCTCCCCGTCCGAGCTGTGGAAGCGCAGCCACAACGAGCTGCACCACACCTTCACCAACGTCCTCGGCCGGGACGACGACCTCGGCTACGGGATCATGCGCGTGGACGAGGACCAGGAGTGGCGACCCGCCTACCTGGCGCAGCCGCTCGTCAACTTCCTCAACGCGTGCTTCTTCGAGTACGGGATCGCCGCCTACGACATGGACCTGGGGAAGCGACTGCGGGAGAAGACGACTGATGATCCCCGCTTCCGCGTCGACCTCAGGAACACGCTGCGGAAGATCCGCCGACAGATGACGAAGGACTACCTGGTCCACCCGCTGCTCTCCGGCCCGTCCTTCTTCCCCACGCTGGCCGCCAACGCCGTCGCGAACCTCGTGCGCAACGTCTGGACGCACTCGGTGATCATGTGCGGGCACTTCCCCGAGGGTGTCGAGACCTTCGCCACCGAGTCGATCGACGGCGAGACCCGCGGTGAGTGGTACCTGCGCCAGATGATCGGGTCGGCGAACATCGGGGGCAGCCGGCTCCTGCACACCATGACCGGGAACCTGTCGCACCAGATCGAGCACCACCTCTTCCCTGATATGCCGAGCAGCCGGTACATCGAGATCGCCCCACGGATCCGCGAGATCTGCCGCCGTTACGGCCTCAGCTACACCACCGGCAGCCTGCCGCGGCAGGTGTTCTCAGCGTGGAAGCAGGTGGTGAAGCTGTCGGTTCCCAACGGATTCGCAGGTCTTGCAAGCCTCAGGCGCTGGTCGACGGGCCGGGTTCAGGCAGCTCCGGCGTGACCGTGACCGGCATCTGACGCTCGCCCAGCTTCACGACCACGACGCCCGCGAGGATCAGGACACCGCCGAGCAGCTGGACGGCGCGCGGCAGCTCATCCAGCAGCAGCCACGCGAACACGACGGCCGCAATGACTTCCAGCAGGGCGACGAAGGACGCCAGGCGCGAGCCGAGGCGGCGGGCGGCGGCGATGCCGGTGACATAGGCGATGGCCGCGGTGACCACACCGAGCAGGACGAGCGGAACCCACCAGGCGATCTCGCGTCCCATGTAGCTGGGGTCGGTGGTCGCCGCGCGCATCGGCAGCACACCCACCGCGCCGAGCACGCCCAACAGGACCCCGCCGATCACCAGGCCGCCGGCGGCGAGAGCGAGGGGTGGCAGGCCGTTGTCCTCGTGGGCGGAGATCACGAAGTAGGTCGCGGCGCCGACCATCGCGGCCAGCGCCCACAGGACCCCGACGACGTTGAGATCCGCGCCCGAGATCAGGTCCAGCACAAGAACGAGGCCGAGTGCCGCCAGGCCGGCACCCACGAGCGTCATGGGGGCGGGCCGGTGCCCGTGGCGCAACCACATCCACACGACCACCGCAGCCGGAGCGGTGTACTCGATCAGCAGCGCGGGCCCGACCTGCATGTGGGCCACGGCGGAGAAGTAGGCGAACTGGGCCCCGGCGACCGCCAGCCCGCCGTAGACCACAAGGATCGCCGCGTTGCGGCGCAGCAACGACCATCGACCGCGCAGCGCGATCAGGCCGAACGGCAGCACCAGCAGCGCGGCGAGCGCGATGCGGACGAGGACGACGGCACTCGCCGTCCAGCCCATGTCCAGCAGGCCTCGGGCCAGGGGGCCCGACAGCGCGAACGTGGTCGACGAGGCAACGGCGAACGCGATGCCGGTGGCGACGCGGGAGCGGGGTGCTCGAGCGTCGCTGTTCACGATGGTGTCATGGGCAACCGTTGCCATAGCACGTGACGCTAGGGGCGGGGAGTGTAATCTGTCAACGTGGTTTTCAGTCATGACACGGAGTTCGCGCTCCAGTCGGCGGTGGTCCTCGCGAACAGCGCGTTGCCCCCCGACGCCCTGACGACGGTGGAGGACCTGGACCGCTGGTACGAGGAGTACTCCTTCTCCGGACGACGAGACGGTGACGAGCGCGAGCTCGAGCAGGTCCGTGCTCTGAGACCGGTACTGCGGGAGCTGTTCACGAGCGACCGCGACCACGCCGCCGCAATGGTCAACGCGATGCTCGAGGACGCGAAGGCGGTGCCCCAGCTGGTCCGGCACGAGCCGTTCGACTGGCACATCCACGCGGTGTCGCCCGACGCCCCCTTGGTCACCCGGATCACCGTGGAGACGGCGATGGCGATGGTCGACGTCATCCGCAGCGACGAGATGTCCCGGCTCGGGATCTGCGCCGACGACGCCTGCGACGGAATCGTTCTCGACCTGTCCCGCAACCGATCTCGCCGGTTCTGCAGCACCACGTGCGGTAACCGCAACGCGGTGGCCGCCTACCGCGCCAGGCGGGCAGCCCAGGGTCAGTGACTGACGGTCGCGTCAGCGTGAAGCCGGCACCAGCTCCCGCACCCGCGGAATGACCTCGGTGCCGTACAGCTCGATGCAGCGCATCAGGAGCTCGTGCGGCATGGGACCGTTGCTGAACTTCAGGTCGAACCGGTCGATGCCCAGGACCTTCACGGTGTCGGCGATCTTCTGCGCCACCGTCTCGGGTGACCCGGCGAACACGGCGCCGTTCTCGACGTCCTCCTCGAAGTCCTCCCGCGTGGTGGGCGGCCAGCCGCGCTCGCGGCCGATGCGGTCGCGGTTCGCCTTGAAGTAGGGGAACAGCAGGTCGCGCGCTTCCTCATCGGTCTCCGCGACGAATCCGGGGGAGTGCACGGCGATCGGGAGCTTCGGCTGGCCCAGCTGCTCGAGGGCTCGCCGGTACAGGTCCGCCAGCGGGGCGAACCTCGCCGGCGCGCCACCGATGATCGCCAGGGCGAGGCCGAAGCCGTACTGGGCAGCCCGGACCACGGACTGCGGTGTGCCGCCGACGCCGATCCACGTGGGCAACGCTCCCGACTCCGTTTTCGGGAAGACCTCCGCGTTCCGCAATGCCGGCCGAACCGTGCCCTCCCAGGAGAACGGCTTCTCGCGCCGGACGACCGAGAAAAGGTCGAGCTTCTCGGAGAACAGGACCTCGTAGTCCTCCAGGTCGTACCCGAACAGCGGGAACGACTCGATGAAGGACCCACGCCCCAACGTGATCTCCGCGCGTCCGCCGGAGACGGCGTCCAGGGTCGCGAACCGCTCGAACACGCGGATCGGGTCGTCCGAGCTCAGCACCGTCACGGCCGTGCCCAGAGTGATCCGCTCGGTCCGCGCCGCGATCGCGGCGAGAACGACCTCCGGCGCAGAGACGGCGAAGTCGTCCCGGTGGTGCTCGCCCACTCCGAAGGCGTCGATACCCAGGCTGTCGGCCAGCGCTGCCTGTTCGACGATGTTCCTGATCACCTGCGCCGCGTGGACTGGTTGACCGTCCGGGTCAACCGTCACGTCCCCGAAGGTGTCCAGGCCGAACTTCAGTGTCTGATCAAATGGTGTCTGGTTCATCGGTCCTCCGCTGTCGCAGGTCGGGTCCAGGGGTTGTAGTCGGCCTCGAGTGCTTCTTGCTCAGGCCTTTTCGCGTCCGGGACGTGCTCGAGGTTGATCCGCACCCGGTACCAGACGGAGCTGCGCCCGCGCATCCCGTCGACGAGGACGTCGGCTGGCTCAAGGTAGCCGACCACATCCGGGTGCTTGCCCTTCCAGCGGGCCAGCCCGGCAAGGGCCTCGTCCTTCGTCTTGGCGCGGGCCACCTCGATGAGGGGCTTGGTGACGCGACGGCGTCCATCGCCCTTGGGCGGCTTCTCCGCAGGGCCAAGCCGTTTCGCCAGATCGAGCAGGCCAGCCAGGGACCCGGCGGTGCCGTCCATGGCCTCCCACGGGTCGCCGTCCGAGACGAACCGCTCGCGAACGGTGCGCAGTGTGAGCTGGTCGGGTCGCACCTGCTCGACCTCGTCCCACGCCAGGGGCGCGGACACCCGCGCGTCGGGTGTGGGGCGCACCGAGTACGCGGAGGCGACCGTGCGGTCCTTGGCGTTCTGGTTGAAGTCGACGAACACGCCGTGCCGCTCCTCCTTCCACCAGCGGCTCGTCGCGAGATCGGGAGCGCGGTTCTCGACCTCCCGTGCGACCGCCTGGGCGGCGGTGCGCACCTGGGGGTAGGACCAGGACGGCGCGATGCGCGCGTAGACATGGAAGCCCCGGCTGCCGGACGTCTTGGGAAAGGCGGTCAGCCCGTGGTCCTCGAGCACCTCCCGGGCGACGAACGCCGTGTCGACGATCGCCTCCCACGACACTCCGGGCATGGGGTCCAGGTCGATGCGCAGCTCGTCGGGATGCTCGAGGTCATCCGCCAGCACGGGGTGGGGGTTCAGGTCGATGCAGCCGAGGTTGACCACCCACGCCAGCCCGGCGGCGTCGCGGACGACGGCCTCCTCCGCGGTGGTTCCGCTGCGGTACTTCAGCTCCACGACGTCGATCCACGGTGGCCGGTTCGCCGGGACGCGCTTCTGGAAGAAGGCTTCGGTGTCGATGCCCTTGACGAAGCGTTTAAGGATCATCGGCCGCCCGGCGACCCCACGCAGCGCCCCGTCGGCGACGTCGAGGTAGTAGCGGATCAGGTCGAGCTTGGTAATGCCGCCGGCGACGTCGGCGAAGATCACGCGGTCCGGGTGCGTGATCGTCACCTCGTGCTCGCCGACCTCCAGGATCTGTTTCGCCTGCGGCATTTGATCACCATATGGCCCGCCGGCTGCCTGCTGCCCGGTGGCCGCTGATCGACCGGCGGCAGACAATCCGTGGATGGACAGCAGGCGGGTGGCCGTGGCACACGGGCTCTTCAACGTCGTCAGCGGCCTGTGGCCACTGGTGAACATGAAGAGCTTCGAAGCGGTCACCGGGCCGAAGACCGACGACTGGCTCGTCCGCACGGTCGCCCTGCTGCTGGTCGCGAACGGTGTGGTCCAGCTGGGGAGCCGCACGCCCGATGAGCTCGCGCAGGCGAGGCGGCTGGCCATCGGCACGGCGGCCGCGACGGCGGCGATAGACGTGGTCTACGGCGGGAAGGGTCGCATCAGCCGGATCTATCTCGCCGATGCGGTGATCGAGCTCGGGTGGATCAGCGCGTGGCTGCGGTCACGTCCCGCACAGGCCGGCCAGAGGGCGGGCGCTGCCAGAATCAACGGGTGACTCCGAACGCGAACGGCGAGCCCACCGCAGCCGCAGACTGGACGACGCCCGGCGCCTACGAGGTGGCCGTGGGAGTGCACCGGATCCCCCTGCCGCTGCCCACGGACGGCCTTCGGGCGGTCAACGTCTACGCGATCGAGACCGAAGCCGGGCTGACGCTGGTTGACGGTGGCTGGGCGATCGACGAGGCCCGGGGCGTGCTGGAGGACTCGCTCGGCGAGATCGGCTACAAGGTCCGGGACATCACTCGCTTCCTCGTCACGCACGTCCACCGCGACCACTACTCGAACGCGGTCGCCGTTCGCCGCGAGTTCGGGTCGCGCGTATCGCTCGGCCTCGGCGAGCAGGCGAACCTCGAGGTGATTCACGACGACGGCCTGGAGCGCGAGTCCATGACCCAGCGCCTCCATCGCGCCGGCGCCCCGGACCTGGCGCGCCAGTGGGAGGAACGCCTGGGGGAGGAGCAGGAGGACGCCGGCAACTACGCCGAGCCCGACACCTGGCTGGACGGCGACCACACCCTCGAGGTCGGCAACCGGGCCATCGAGGCGGTCGCCACCCCAGGCCACACCCGTGGCCACTACGTGTTCGCCGACCTGAAGGACGGCCTCCTGTTCGCCGGTGACCACGTCCTGCCGACCATCACACCCTCGATCGGCTTCGAGCCAGCGGCAGCGGAGCTGCCGCTCCGCGACTTCCTCGGCTCATTGGTCAAGGTGCGCCAGCTGCCCGACTTGCGGCTGTTGCCGGCGCACGGGCCGGTGACGAACAGCGTGCACGATCGGGTGGACGAGCTGCTCGACCACCACGATGTCCGGCTCGAGCTCTGCGAGCAGGCCCTGGGGGCCGGGCCCGCAACCGGGTTCGGCGTGGCAAGCCAGCTGCCGTGGACTCGCAGGAACCGCCGCTTCGCCGACCTCGACCCGTTCAACGCCGGCCTGGCCACGATGGAGACGGTCGCGCACCTGGAGCTGCTGGTGGCCCAGGGCAGGGCCACCTCGACCCTGCAGGACGGGCAGGTCGTCTACGAGCTGCGTCGCTGCGACGGTCTCCGCAGCTGACTCGGCCACCACGTCCGCTCACCGAGGTCGTAGGCCAGCGCAGGCACAAGCAGTGAGCGGACCACGACGGTGTCCAGCAGCACGCCGAACGACACCAGGAACGCGATCTGCGCGAGGAACAGCAGAGGGATCACCGCCAGTGCGCTGAACGTCGCCGCCAGCACCACGCCCGCCGAGGTGATCACCCCGCCCGTCGCGACGAGCCCGACGAGGACCCCCGACCGGGTGCCGCGGCGTATCGACTCCTCCCGCACACGGGTCATCAGGAAGATGTTGTAGTCGATCCCGAGCGCGACGAGGAAGACGAACGCGTACAGCGGCACGCTGGGATCGGCTCCGGGCCAACCGAACACCTGGTCGAAGACTAATCCCGCGACGCCGAGGGTGGCGACGAAGCTCAGCACGACCGTGAGGGTGAGCAGCACCGGCGCCAGCACCGACCGCAGCAGCAGGATCAGCACCACCAGGATCACCGCCAGGACGACCGGCACGATGACGGTCCGGTCCCGCTTGGCGATGTCGATGGTGTCCAGCTGCTGGGCGGTCGGCCCGCCTACGAGTGCCGTCCTGTCCACGCTGTCCAGCCCGTCGCGCAGCTCACGGACGGTCGCCATCGCGGCATTGGTGTCAGGGCGGTCCTTGAGGGTCACTTCCACCAGCACCTGGCCGTCGACGACCTTGGGCGGACCCTGCGGGGCCCCGGTTCCCGTGACCACCCGCGCCGACGCCACACCGGCGGTGGACTGCGCGACCTGCGTGACGGCGTCCAGCTCGTCGGCGGAGGCCACCACGACGGTGGGCGCGCCCGACCCTCCCGGGAAGTGGCGCGCGAGCGCCTCCTCGCCCTTCACGGACTGCTGCTGGGTCAGGAACAGCTCCGTCTGACCGACGCCACCGGCCTTGAACTGGCCGACCAGGGCCGCCGCGGCGAGCAGGACCACGGTGACCGTGACCCACAGCGTGCGTGGGCGGCGGGCGACCAGCGCGGCCACCCGGGGCCACAGGCCCTTGACCGCCGCGCCGGACGCCAGATCGGGTGCCTGGGAAGCGGTCTCGCGCCTCACGTGCCGCGGCCAGTAGGCGGCCGGGCCGAGGAGTGCCAGCACCGCGGGCAGGAACGTCAGGGCCACGAGCATCGCGCCCACGATGCCGAGTGCCGCGATCGGGCCAAGGCTGCTGTTGGACCGCAGGTCGGACAGCATCAGGCACAGCACGCCCGCGATGACCGTCAAGCCGGAGGCCACGATCGGCCCCAGCACCCGACGCCAGGCGACGAGCATGGCGTGCAGCCGGCCGTCGCCCCCGGCCAGTTCCTCCCGGTACCGGGCGACGAGCAGAAGGGCGTAGTCCGTGGCGGCGCCGACGACGAGGATCGACATGATCCCCTGGCTCTGGCCGCTGAGCTTGACGACGTCGGCCTCGGCGAGCCGGTAGACGGCATAGGACGCGACGGCCAGTCCGAACACGGTCGAGGTGAGGACGATGACCGGCAGCAGCGGGCTGCGGTACACCAGCAGCAGGATCACCAGCACCACCGCGAGGGCGACGCCGAGCAGGAGGGTGTCGATGCCCCCGAAGGCGTTGACGAGGTCCGCGACGAGGCCGGCCGGCCCGGTGACGTACACCTGCCCCCCGCCGATCGGCTGCAGCTCGTCTCTCAGCGTGCTGACGACGGAGGGCAGTCCATCGGTGGACGTGGCGTCGACAGGCAGCACGGCGGTCAGCGCTTGCCCGTCCTGCGAGGGGATGGGGGGTGACCCCGGTTCCAGACCCTCCAGCTTCGGCAGCGCGGCCAGCTGCTGCGTCGCCTGCCGGGCGGCATCCGCCGGCAGGGCCGAGGGGCTCTCCCACACCACCACCACGGGGATCGTCGGCCGCTCGACGAAACGGCTCTGCGCCTCCGCCACCTGAGTGGACTCCGCGCTCTCCGGCAGGAAGGCGGAGGAGTCGTTCTCGGCGACCTCGGAGAGCTTGCCGGCATACGGGCCGGCGAGGCCGCCGATGAGCAGCCACGCCACCGCCAGCAGGGCCGGGATCGCGAATGCGCGTCGTCTCATGCGTCCGGGTACCGCACGTGCGTGCCGAGTGAGCCGAGGACGGCGGCGGCCGTCACTCCCGCGGCGGTTCGGGTCAGGTGCTTGGTCGCCATGATCGCTCCCCGGAGCTCTGGGTCGGTTGCTGACGGTGCTGCTGGAGCCGTTCCGCCTCACGCGCCATGTTCTGCTGCATCCCGCCGAACACGATGCGGTGGAACGGGCTGATGACGGCCCAGTACAGGTGCCCGGCGAGCCCGCGCGGGTGGAACAGCGCCCGTTGATGAAGGACGCTGCGCCCTGGGCCGCCCGGCTCCACCGTGAGCTCGAGCCATGCGAGGCCGGGCAGCCGCATCTCGGCCCGCAGCCGCAGGCTCCGGCCCGGTTGCACGTCCTCGACGCGCCACCAGTCCACAGCGTCGCCGGTGGACAGCCGCTGTGGGTGCAGCCGGCCCCGTCGTAGGCCCGGGCCGCCGGCAAGCCGGTCCAGCGCTCCGCGCACCCACCAGCCCAAAGGCCAGGAGTACCAACCATTCCGGCCGCCCAGCCCCTCGACCACCTGCCAGGTGGTGCCGGCGTCGGCAGCGACGAGCGTGGACCGTTCGTCCGCGTACAGGGAGCCGCCGGACCAGGCCGGGTCGCCCGGGTACGGGTCGCTGGGTGCGCCGGGCGAGGAGGCGGACGTCCACGCCGTCGCGACGTCCATGTGGCGGACCTTCGACAGGGCGAGCGCGACGGCCCGGTCGAAGGACAGCGGGCGCGGGGCGTCCGGCGGCAGGTAGGCGTCGAGGTCGCGCTCCTTCACCACCGCCTCGTGCACCAGGCTGTCGACGAGGGGGCGGGCGATCGATGCGGGGACCGGTGTCACGAGACCGACCCAGTGGCTGGACAGGGACACCGACAGCACCGGCACCCGGACGATGCGTCGTTGCGGGAGCCCCGCGACCTCCGCGTACCGCTGCATCATCGCGCGGTAGGTCATGACCTCGTCGCCGCAGATGTCGAACGTGCGGTGCACATCCGGGGGCAGGCTCGCGGCGAGCACGAGGTAGCGCAGTACATCCCGGACGGCGACGGGCTGGGTCGCCGTGTCGACCCACTTCGGCGTCACCATCCAGGGCAGGCGCTCGGTGAGGTAGCGCACCATCTCGAAGGACGCCGAACCGGAGCCGATGATGACCGCTGCCTGCAGCACAACGGTCGGCACACCGCTGCCCAGCAGCGCTCGGCCCACCTCCCGTCTGCTCCTCAGGTGCGGGGACAGCTCTTCGCCCCCACCGGGATGCAGCCCGCCGAGGTAGACGATCCGATCGACGCCCCGGGCCCGGGCCTGCTGCCCGAAGATCTGCGCCGCCTCCAGCTCCCGCTCGGCGAAGTCCGACCCGGTGCCGAGAGCGTGCAGCAGGTAGTAGGCGACGTCGACTCCCTCGAGTGCCTCTCCTGTCGCCGAGGCGTCCAGCGCGTCCGCCACGGCCACCTCGACCCGGCCGGCCCACGGGCGCGCCGCCACTTTCCGCGGGTCGCGCACCATCACGCGGACGCGGTAGCCGGCGTCCAGCAGCTCCGGCACGAGCCGGCCGCCGATGTAGCCGGTGGCACCCGTCATCAGGGCGAGCCGGGCTGCATTGCCGGCACCGCCTGCGCGCATCGCCACAGTCTCCCGCCCGTCGCCGGTGACTGTCCCCGGATCGGCCCACCGACCCGGAGTGGTGCCGGGAATCCGCTGCGCCCCGTTGCAATGGTGACCCACGGCACGTACTTTAGTGCTAAATACCTGCGATGGGTAGTCGATCGGCAGCAGACGGGTAGTGGTGATCCAGTGAGCGTCAACCTGGCCTTGGAACTGGCTCCCGACACCCTGCGGCAGGACGTCCTGGCCGTGGTTGGGAACGTTCTGGACGACTGCGAGGCGACGTGGGCCTCGGACGGAGCCGGGGGGCTCCACACCCGTTCCCACGGGCGGGAGCTCGTCGACGAGCTGCGACGGTGGTTCGCCGCCGAGGGCAAGATGCTGCGGGCCAGGTTCTGCCGGCTCGGGCAGGCAGCCGCCGGGGCCCCGCCGGACGGGGACGTGGTGCAGCTCGGTGCGGCGCTCGAGCTGCTGCACACCTTCGCCATCGTCCAGGACGACGTGATGGACGCCTCCGTCGTCCGACGCGGAGTGCCGACCACGCACGTGCGGTTCGAGCGGATGCACTGCGAGTCCGGTTGGCGTGGTGAGCAGCGTCGGTTCGCCGAGGCCAGCGCCGTCCTCGTCGGCGACCTCGCGCACGCGCTCGCGAACCGTCTGGTCGGTGAGCTGCCCGCGTCTGTGCGGACCCTGTGGGCCTCGCTCTGTCAGGAGCTGGTGCTGGGTCAGTACCTGGACGTGCGCGGCACGGCGGCCGGCGCCGACCAGGTCGGGTACGCGGAGTCGGTGGCCCTGCTGAAGTCCGCCCGGTACACGGTCTCCCGGCCCCTGCAGCTGGGTGCCGCGCTCGCCGGGGCCGAGCCTTGCCTGGTCGAGGCGCTCGGCCGGTTCGGTGAGTCGCTCGGGCTGGCCTTCCAGCTGCGCGACGACTTGCTGGGCGTGTTCGGCGACAGCGACCTGACCGGCAAACCGGTGGGCGACGACCTCCGCGACGGCAAGCCGACCCTGCTGCTCGCCATGACGACGAGACGTGCCTCGGACGACGCGGTCCCGCTGTTGGAGAAGATCGGCACACCAGGACTCACCGACGAGGAGGTCGGAGCCATCACCCGACTGTGCATCTCCACAGGCGCCGTGCGCGAGGTCAGCGCGCGGATCGAGCGAGCCGTCGCCGACGCGCGCGACGTGCTGGAGACGGCGTCCCTCGCTCCGGCGGTGTCAGACTCGTTGGCGCGGTTGGCAGACGACGTCGCCTGGAGGCATCGGTGAACGACGAGCTGGAGGCGTCGTACCGGCTGTGCGCCGGGATCAGCAACCGCCACGGCAAGACCTACTCGCTCGCCGCCCGGCTGCTCCCGGTCGAGGGCCGCCGGCACGTCCACGCCGTCTATGCGCTGTGCCGCATGGCCGACGACATCGTGGACGAGCAACGCCACGCGGAGCCGGCGGAACGACTCGCCCAGCTCGACGCACTGCATGACCGACTCCTGGCCGAGTTGGCGGCCGGTTACTCGCGGCACCCGGTACTCGCCGCCGTCATCGCCACCGTGAAAAGCACAGGTATCCCCGTCGGCTGCTTCGACAGGTTCTTCGCCTCGATGGCGATGGACGTCAGCGTCACGCAGTACGCCAGCTGGCCGGAGCTGTGCCGGTACATGGACGGCTCGGCCGCGGTGATCGGCGAGATGATGCTCCCTGTGCTCGGTGGCGCGGCGGAGGCCACGCCAGCGGCTCGTGCGCTCGGAATGGCCTTCCAGCTCACCAACTTCCTCCGCGACGTGGGGGAGGACCTGGATCGCGGCCGCGTCTACCTCCCGCAGGACGAGCTGACGGCGTTCGGCGCTGATCCCTGTCTGCGGACGGTCACCCCCGCGTGGCGGCAGGTGATGGCCTTCCAGATCGAGCGGAACCGTGAGCTCTACCGGCAGGCGGACGCAGGCATCGGGCTCCTGCCCACCAGGTCCGCGTCCTGCGTCCGGGCTGCCCGCGTCGTGTACAGCCGCATCCTCCACGAGATCGAGGCGGCCGACTACGACGTGTTCTCCAGACGCGCGACGGTGCCCGGCGCCAGGAAGTGGGCCCTCGCGCTCGCCAGCCTGCGTCACCTGCGCCCCGCCCAGCCGGTGCGGGTGTGAGGTGAGCGAGAACGGGTCCGAGCAACCGCCGATGGCTGACGACGCGGACGCCCGGGAAGTCGAGCTCACCGAGGCCGCGCGGCGGCTGCGGGTGCACTACATGACGGCCTACCGCTACGTCCGCACCGGCCAGCTGCCGGCTGCCCGACGGGGCGGCCGGTGGTGGGTCACGGCTCGTGCCATCAGTGACTTCCGTTCGGAGCGGGGCCGACCGCGCGTCGCGTCCGACGGTGTGAGCGGCGCCGGTTCCCCGGCAGCACTGGTGCGCCGTCTCGTCCAGGGGGACGAGGGTGGGTGCTGGCAGCTGCTGCAGGCCCAGCTGGAGAACGGCCGGGAACCCCAGCGGTTGCTCACCGAGGGACTCGCCGTCGCCATGAGGCGGATCGGTGACGCCTGGGCAGCCGGCGTCCTCACGGTCGCGGACGAGCACCGCGCCACCGCGGTGGCGCTTCGTCTGCTGGCAAGGCTTGGGCCCATGTGCGTCCGCCCGGGACGTCCGCGCGGCGCGGTGCTGCTCGCATGCGTCCCCGGGGAGCAGCACAGCCTTCCCTCGGCGATCGTGGCGGCTGTCGTCCGCGGGGCCGGCTACACCGTCGTGGAGCTCGGCGCGGACACGCCGCTCGCGGCACTGGAGGAGACGCTCACTGCGCAGCACCTCGTCGCCGCAGGCCTCAGCGTCGGGTCGGACGACCGACTGGAGGCTTGTCGTGAGGCGGTGCGGACGGTGCGCGGGGTCGCCCCGACCGTGCCGCTGCTGGTCGGCGGGCCTGCCGTGACCAGCGAGCAGCAGGCACGTGACCTCGGCGCCGACCGGTGGGCGGCCGATGCCCACGACGCGCTGGTCGTGCTCGACGAGGTGTGGGCCGACCGCAGGCAGCGACCGTGAAACCGCTGGCACTCCCAGTTGGCGAGTGCTAGACTCGGCCGTGCCAGCGGTCCTCCAGCGCTGGCGGTTAGCGCCACACCGCGGCCCGTCACGGTGGCGGGCCGACCGAGAAGGAGGTGGGTGTCGTGGCACTGACATTTGACCCCTTCCGCGACCTGGATCGGATGGCCAGCCAGATGCTGGCGAGCACTCTTGCTCCGACCAGGGGCCCGCGGTGGATGCCGATGGACCTGTACCGGTCCGGCGACCATTACGTGGTGAACGTCGACCTTCCCGGGGTGGACCCCGGATCGATCGACCTGCAGGTCGACGGGAACACCCTCACCATCAGCGCCGAGCGGACGATCAGCGCCGAGGACTCCGTCCAGTGGCTGGCCCAGGAGCGACCGGGCGGAACGTACATGCGCCAGCTCAGCCTCGGGGACGGCCTGGACGTCGACAAGATCCGCGCCGACTACCACCACGGCGTCCTGTGCCTGACGATCCCGGTGGCCGAGCAGGCACGCCCGCGCAAGATCGAGGTGACTACCCGCCCCGCCGCGCAGGGCGAGGTCGAGGGCCAGGAGGCCATCCAGGGCGAAGTGACGTCGAGCTCCACCGGCTGATCGCCCCCTTCGCAGTACACGGGCCCGGCCTGTGCCGGGCCCGTTCGTTTACCCCGTCTCCCCGCATGCGGCAGGGTGGGTCCCGTGGACCACCAGGCTGGGCCGGGACTGCGTAACGACCTGCACGGCCACGACTCACACCAGGACCCCGCGCTGACGGCGCCGTGGGCACGCGACGCGCGTGACGTCGTCCGGGACCTCGACACGGACGCCGACCGTGGCCTCTCGAGCCGGGAGGCCGCGCACCGGTTGGCGAGCCGGGGACGCAACGTCCTCGAGTCGGCGCCGCCGGTGCCGACCTGGCGGAAGGTGCTGGCGCAGTTCCAGGACCCGCTGATCTACCTCCTTCTCGGGGCCGTGGTCGTCTCCATGGCCGCCTGGGTCGCTGACGGCGCAACGGGATGGCCCGTGGACGCGACCGTCATCGCCGTCATCGTCGTGGTCAACGCCACGCTCGGGTACGTGCAGGAGGCCCGCGCGGGAAAGGCCGTGGAAGCCCTGCAGCAGATGAGCCCCGCGGGCGCGACCGTTGTGCGGGACGCGATGCAGCAGCAGATCCCCGCTGAGGAGGTCGTCATCGGCGAGCTGCTCGTGCTCGCCGAGGGCGACGCCGTCCCGGCTGACGCACGGCTCCTGCATGCAGCGAACCTGAAGGTCTCCGAGGCATCGCTCACGGGTGAGAGCGAGCCCGTGCTCAAGGATGTCGCCACGGTTTCGGCGGACGCCGCACTCGGTGACCGTCTCACCATGGTGTTCAGCGGCACCGGGATCACGCAGGGCGCCGGACGCGCCGTGGTCACGGCGACCGGTATGGCGACAGAGACGGGCCGTATCGCGGACCTCCTGCGCCGGACCGAGGAGGAGCCGACTCCTCTGCAGGTCGAGATCGGCCGGGTGGGGCGGATCCTCGGGATCGCGGTCATCGTGATCGCCGTCGTGGTCGTGGCCACGGTGCTGTTGACCAACCCCATCGAATCGGTCGACGGGCTCGTCACTGTGCTGCTCCTCGGGGTCGCGTTGGCGGTCGCCGCTGTGCCGGAGGGCCTGCCGGCCGTCCTGTCGGTCGTCCTTGCCATCGGTGTGCACCGACTTGCGGCGCACAAGGCGATCGTCAAGAAGCTGAACTCGGTGGAGACGCTCGGGTCCGCGTCAGTCATCTGCTCCGACAAGACCGGCACGCTGACCAAAAGCGAGATGACCATCGCCAAGGTCGTCACGGCATCGGGGACCAGCACGGTGACCGGGGCCGGCTACGACCCGGAGGGTCAGCTCCACTTCGACGGGGAACCGCTTGCCTCGGGACCGGTACGTCGCGAGGTGGAACGGGTTCTCATGGGAGGCAGCATCGCCAACGACGCCGTCCTGCGAAGCGACGGGGACGGTAGCTGGTCGATCCAGGGAGACCCCACCGAGGTGGCCTTCCTGGTCGCGGAGCAGAAACTCGGCCTCAGCGAGGTGCGTCGCCGACGGTTCTCGAGGGTCGGGCAGGTTCCGTTCACCTCCGAGCGGAAGATGATGAGCACCCTCTCCATGGACGCCGACCGGGACGGTCGCATCTGCGTCGTCGCCAAAGGAGCGCCCGACGTGCTGCTCAGCCGATGCACCAGGCGGCAGGTCGGTGACACCACGCGGGATCTGGACGACCGAACCCGTGCGACGGTTCTCGATGACGTCGAGCGCCTGTCGGCAGATGCCTTTCGAACGCTGGGGGTTGCCTACCGCCGGCTGGATGCCACGCACGTCCCCGACGCCGACGAGTCCCTCGAGCAGGATCTCGTGTACGCGGGAACGGTGGGCATCATCGACCCCCCGCGCCCCGAGGCCAAGGTGGCCGTCCACGAGTCCCTGCGTGCCGGCGTCCGGGTCATCATGATCACGGGTGACCACCCCGCAACCGCCGCCCGGATCGCGACTGACCTGGGCATCGTGCAACCGGGCGCGCCGGTCCTCACCGGCGCCGAGCTGGACGGCATGGACGACGACACGCTGGCAGAGGCCGTCAGGCGCACGTCGGTCTACGCCCGTGTGGCGCCGCAGCACAAGATCGCGATCGTGGACGCGTTGCAGGCCAACGGCGAGGTGGTCGCGATGACCGGTGACGGCGTCAACGACGCTCCTGCGCTGAAGTCGGCGGACATCGGTGTCGCCATGGGCGTCACCGGGACGGAGGTGACCAAGAGGGCGGCGAACATGGTGCTGGCCGACGACAACTTCGCGACCATCGTCGAGGCAGTGCGGCTGGGGCGGGTCATCTTCGACAACATCCGGAAGTTCCTGCGGTACCAGCTGAATGCCCATGTCGGCGAGGTGCTCACCGTCTTCCTGGGGGTCGTGCTGGCCGGTGTGATCGGTCTGCGAGGAGAGGGTGACGAGCTGGTCCTGCCGCTGTTGGCGACGCAGATCCTGTGGATAAACATGCTGACCGACGCCGCACCGGCACTGGCCATGGGTGTGGACCCGGAGATCGACGACGTGATGGCGAGGCCTCCGCGGCGGCTCTCCGATCGGGTCATGGACGTGCACATGTGGGTCGGTGGCGCCGTCATCGGTCTCGTGATGGCGATCCTCACGCTCGTGACCATCGACATGTACCTGCCGGGCGGGCTGATTCCCGGCGAAGGCACGTTGGACAACGCCCGGACCGCTGGCTTAACGGTGCTCGTGCTAGCCCAGCTGTTCAACGCGTTGAACGCGCGGTCGGAGACGAGCACGGCCTTCCACCGGCTCTTCGAGAACCCATGGCTGTGGGGCGCCATGGCGTTGTCGCTGGTGCTGCAGATCGGGGTCGTGCACGTCCCGTTCCTGAACACCGCCTTCGGCACCGTGCCCCTGACCTTCGAGCAGTGGCTCGTCTGCGTTGCGATGGCGAGCGTCGTCCTGTGGTTCGGCGAGCTGCGGAAGTTGGTGCTGCGGACGGTCGGTCGGAGTGGGGCGGTTGTGAGATCGAGCTGCTGAAGCGCGGCGGTGCCCATGCGACGAACCTCGAGCTGTCCCGGGGGTACGAGGCGGAAGCGCGTGACCTGATCACCTGTCCGCTGCCGCGCAGCGCGCCCGGCGGATGCTCGTCTTCAGCTTCCCGCCCGACCACGTGCTCGGGCGCGCGGTCGTCGCCGCCGAGAACGTGGTGTTCTCGTTCGGCAGCAACCCGTATCGGATGTTCGCGCACCCCTCGGACAAGATGGCGGCCGTCCTCGAACGCCATGGGCTGTCGACGGTCTACCGGCACCGAGGCGCCTTGTGGCGGATGTACGGCGCGGTGCGGGAGCCGGCTCCCGAGAGTGCCGGCGCGGAGGGCGAGCACGTCGTGAGGTGACGTGCCCGCGGTGCTGCGTGGCGGCGTCCGGCGGGTTCGACAGACTGGGCCGATGGCCGTGCCGATGATCCTCGACTGCGACCCGGGCCACGACGACGCGAAGGCGATCCTGCTCGCCGCGGCCGATCCGGCCATCGACCTGTTGGCGATCACGACAGTCGCCGGCAACTCGACGCTCGAGAAGGTGACGCTCAACGCCAGGCGCATCTGCGCGGTCGCGGGGCTGCGGGACATCCCGATCGCGTCCGGCGCGGACCGACCGTTGCAGCGAGAGCCGCGGATCGCCGATGACGTGCACGGTGAGTCCGGGATGGACGGGCCGGCGTTCGGCGAACCGGACGTACCGCTGGCCGGCGAGGGCGTCGTGGCGTTGATGCGCCGCCTGGTGGACGAGTCGCCCGAGCCCGTGACGCTCGTGCCGACCGGCCCGTTGACCAACATCGCGCGACTGCTGATCGAGCACCCCGAGGTGAGGACCGGGATCCGCGAGATCGTGTGGATGGGCGGCTCGACGGGCCGTGGCAACACGACCCCCTACGCGGAGTTCAACGCGCTGGTGGACCCGGAGGCGGCCGACCAGGTGGTGCGCTCCGGTGTGCCGTTCACCATGTGCGGGCTGAACGTCACGCACCAGGCCGCGGTGACCGAGGACGTGGTGAACCGCTTGCGCGGCATCGACTCCGTGCTCGCGGAGGTCTGCGTCGAGCTGATGACGTTCTTCGCCGGCCGGTACAAGTCGCTGTTCGGGTTCGACGCACCGCCGCTGCACGACCCGGTCGCCGTGGCACGCGTCGTCGACCCGACCTTGGTGCGCTGCGTCGACGCGAACCTCGTCGTCGAGACCACGGGCGAGTGGACCTCCGGTGCGACATGCGTGGATCTGCACGGCATCACCGGTCGCCCGGCCAACGCGAAGGTCGCCGTCGAGCTCGACGTGGAGCGGTTCTGGGACAGGTTCATCGAGGCGGTGCGCGCGCTCGGCTGATCATCCGGGCCACACTGTGGTCATGGAGATCTGGCTCAACCCCGCCTGCTCGAAGTGCCGCACCGCCGTGTCGATGCTCGACGAGGCAGGCGTCGACTACGTCGTCCGCCGGTACCTGGACGACCCGCCCACGGCACAGGAGCTCGAGGCCGTGCTGGACCGACTGGGGCTCGAGCCCTGGGAGATCACCCGCACCAACGAACCGGCCGCCAAGCAGCTCGGCATCTCCACCTGGCCCAAGGACGCCGGCTCACGGCGGCGTTGGGTGCAGGCGCTCGCCGCCCATCCGAAGCTCATCCAGCGCCCCATCATCACCGCCGATGACGGGACCACCGTCGTCGGCCGCACCCCCGAAGCCGTCGAGCAGGTCGTCCGGGCGTCCGGGAGCCGCAGCGAGCCGGGAGGCGGATAGTGGGCGTCGTCGTCGTCGACGGTTCCGAGGCCAGCCGGGAGACGGTTCGCTGGGCCGCGGCACCCCGAGGCCAGGACCGGCGCTCGGCCAGGGAGGGGTCGCCGGGCTGCTGGTCGGCTCGACGGCGGTGGCCCTGCCGCAGTTTTCGCCCGCCCGGCTCGTGGTGGTCCGCGGAGCATCGAGTGGGCAGGGCCGGTCTCGTCATCCCGAGGTCGATGTCCTGGAGATGGTCGTGGGGAACCCGGCCACCATGGCGTTGCTCGTAGCTCAGCGGGGGTTCGGCGGGGTCACGGGCTCGCCGGCGTCACGTTCTGGTTGAGCCGGAAGACGTTCTCGGGGTCGTACTTTGCCTTGAGCTCCTGCAGCCGGCGGTACTTCTCGTCGCCGAACGTCCGTCGCACGCGACCGGCGCTGATGTCGCTGACGAAGTTCATGGCGACACCGTCGGTCGTGAAGGGTCGCATCGCCCTCTCCGTCGCGCGCACCCAGCCGATGTGCCGCTCGTCGTCGGTGTCGGTCCAGATCCCGTAGCAGTGGTAGAGCCACGGGGCAGTGCGGCCACTGATGGGCGTCGCGTCGTCGGGCACGTCGGCGACCGCGCCACCGATCGGGCTCAACACCAGCACGCTGGCGGGCGAGGTCACCGTCGGGCTGCACGTGATGACCGTGTCGATGGCTTCATCGGACAGCTCCGTCAACAGGCCGGAGCGCCAGTAGTTGCGCCGCCCGGGCGGGTTGCCCGCATCCGTGATCGCCTGCAGGTCGACGTACGACGTCGGGCCGATCAGGTCGACGGCGGGTGACGCGAGGTCCTTGAGCGGCGCGAGCCCCGCCGCGCCGTCCTCGATCGGTCCGAAGTACGCCGCGATGATGCCGATCGCAGGCTGACCCTGCAGTGGCAGGGGGACGAACGGTGCGAGAGGGGCGTGCATCAAGACCAGGCCCGCCCCGACCTGCCGGGGGGCGTCGCGCATGAAGTCACGGAAGAACCGGCCGACCTCGAGGGCTCGGTCGCCCGGGTGGAGCACCAGCCCCCCGATCAGCACCGGCCCCGCCGGGTGCAACCGAAACTCGAACTCGGTCACCACGCCGAAGTTCCCGCCGCCTCCCTTGAGACCCCAGAACAGGTCGGCGTTCTCGCTGTCGTCCGTCGTGACGACGTGGCCGTCCGCGAGAACCACCTCGGCGGCCAGCAGGTTGTCGCAGGCCAGTCCGTGCAGTCGCTCCAGCCAGCCGCTACCGCTGCCGAGGGTGAATCTGGCCACCCCTGTGGTGGTCATCCGGCCACCGGTCGTCGCGAGCCCATGCTTCTGGGTCGCGCGGTCGAGTTCGCCCCACGTGACTCCGGGCTGTACGCGCACCCGACGAGCGGTCGCGTCGACCAGGATCCTCTCCATCGGCAAGAGGTCGATCACGATGCCGCCGTCGACGGTGGAGTAGCCAGCAACCGAGTGCCCGCCTCCGCGTACGGCAACGGGCAGGTCGTGACGGCGGGCGAACTCGAGCGTCACAGCGACGTCGCTCGCGTTCGTCGCGCAGGCGATCACCGACGGCCGACGGTCGAAGATCGCGTTGAAGACTCGGCGCGCGTCGTCGTACCGGCGGTCGGCGGGAGTGATCAGCTCACCGGCGAAGCGGGCGCGCAGGGGACCGAGGTCGAGGGTCGACCGGCGGGTCACGGAGGTCGCGGTGTCGGACATGGCAACAGGCTGCGGCGATGCCAGCACGGAGCAGCGCCGCACGTCACAGCTCCCGCCTGCTCGTCCCCGTAGTGCTGGCGCGCCGCAGGGCTGCCTGGTCGTGCAGGTAGAAGTGACCGTCCCGTTGGCTCACGACGCCGCTGGTGATGAACGAGGACAGCGCGCGGTTGACGTACTCCCTCGAGGCCGCCACCAACGCCGCGAGGGTGCCTTGTGACAGCCGCAGTCGGATGCGGACGCCGTCCTCCCCGTCCTCACCGAACTCCTGACCGAGCGTGAGGAGGGCACTGGCGATGCGGCGCCGGATGTCGTCGAAGGCGACTCCGCTGAACGAGTAGGCCGCCTGCACCGCAATCCTGCTGAGGCGCTCCAGCATGCGTTCCATGGCGACGGGATGCTCAGCGAGGAACGCGAGCAGCGGCGCCCGGCCGACCGACAGGCAGCGGCTCGGCTCCATGGCACTGACGCTGACCCACCGACGGCCGCTGGGGTGGAAGACTCCGACCTCACCCATCACGTCCGGCCCTGAGTTGAAGCCAAGGATCACCTCGGTGCCGTCGGGGCTGACCCGATAGGACTTCAACTGCCCCTCGGCCACCACATAGAGCGACTTGGCGGGATCACCCTCGAGCCAGACGGACTGTCCACGACCGAACCTGTGCTCTCGCAGCTGCGGCAGCAGCTTCTCGACGTCGCTCCTGCCCAGGTCCGCGAAGATCGGCGTGGCGAGCAGGACCGCGGCCCGGTCCACAACATCGGAGGATAGTGAACCCGGCGAGCTCCGGGCACGGCCATCGAGCGGCTGCGCGGGTACCCCGAACCGCGACCACTGAGGAGGATCGCGGCATTCAGCCCTTGCCGCTGAGGGCCCCCGCGGCGTCAAGTTCGCCGTTGAGTGCCTCCGCGGCGTTCGGGGCGGGGGATCGGCGAAGTCCGCGAGCTGCCCGCGCGCGAGCGCAACGCGAGCCGAGTTGAGGATGGCCGCCAGGTCGATGACCTCCTGGGCGATCGCACCAGCGAGCGGGGCGAGCATGCCGGCGACGGCGAACCCCATACCGACCCCGGACAGCGCGATGCCACCGAGCGCGCTCTGCAGGGCGATGCGGCGCATGCGCTCACCGATGTGCAGCAGGTCGTCGAGCCGTTCGAGGGAGGAGTCCAGGACGACGACGTCCGCGGCCTCGGTGGTTACGTCGCTCGTGGCTCCGAACGCCACACCGACCGTAGCGGAGGCCATCGCCGGAGCGTCGTTGATGCCGTCCCCGAGGACCAGGGTCGGCGCCTGCGCGGTCTCCTTGCGGACGATGTCGACCTTGCCCTCGGGCACCACCCCGGCGTGGACCTCGTCGATACCCACCCGCTCGGCGAGGTAGCGCACCTCGCTCTCGCGGTCGCCCGAAACGATCATGGTTCTGACGACACCGTGTCGGCGTGGTAGGTGGGCGATGAACTTGGCGGCGTCCAGGCGCGGCTCGTCCCTGAACCGCAGCGTGGCTGCGTAACGGCCGTCGAGCAGGACCACCGCCTCCAGCCCGGAGGTCACATCGGGCAGGTGCGGTTCGCCGCTCGGGTCCTCCGCCACCGCACCCTTCCGGTTCGTGACGCGGATCTTCCGGCCGTCGACCACGCCCTCAAGCCCCTGGCCCGGCCGCTCGGACACCTCGTCCAGAGCCGGGACGTCGACACGCCGCTTCTGCGCCTCCCTCACCACGGCGGACGCGAGGGGGTGGCGGGAGTAGGTCTCCACCGCGGCCGTCAGGCGCAGCACATCGGTCTCGTCGAACCCGGGAGCGGCCAGCACCTCGGTGACGACCGGACGGCCGTAGGTGAGTGTGCCGGTCTTGTCGAACAGCAGGGTCCGCACCTTGCTGATCTGCTCCAGCACACCGGGGTTCTTGACGACGATGCCGCGTTTGGCGGCCAGCGAGATGGCGCCGATGATCGCGACCGGCACGCCGATGAGCAGCGGGCACGGCGTGGCGATGACGACGACCGCCAGGAACCGGTTCGGGTCCCCGCTGATCGCCCAGGCCAGCACGCCGAGCGCGAGCGCGAAGACGGTGTACCAGGCTCCGAGGCGGTCCGCGAGGCGGCGGATCGGGGGTCGCCGCTCCTCGGCTGCGTGCAGGACGCCCACGATCTTGGCGTAGCGGGAGTCCTCCGCCCTCGCGGTCGCCAGCACGGTCAGCGCGGCCTCGTCGTTCACCGCTCCCGACATCACCGTCGAGCCCGGCGACTTCGGCACGATGTACGGCTCACCGGTCAGGTACGACTCATCCATGGACCCGTGCCCGTCGACGACCTCACCGTCGACCGGGCACAGCTCGTGCGGCAGGACCACGATCCGGTCGCCCGGCTGGACGTCCGCTGCCGGGACGTCGTCCATGCCATCGGACAGGGCCCGGCCGCGAAGCCGGTGAGCGACCGAGGGGCTGCGCCTGGCCAGCGCGTCGAGCACCGCCGAGGCGCGGGAGGTGGCCGCCTCCTCCAGCGCCTCTCCGCCCGACATCATCAACACGATGATCGCGCCGACCAGCCACTCGCCGAGGGCGGCCGACGCGACGATCGAGACGGCGGCGAGCAGGTCTGCCCCCGCCTGCCTGCGCCACAGCGCTCGCAGCACCTCGACGACAAGCGGTGCGCCGCCGACGAGGACCACGGCGATCAGCGGCGCCTGAGCGGTCCACCAGGGCGCACTGCCTGGAAGGGCGAGCCAGAGCACGACGTACACGGCGATGGCGAGGAGGGTGGCGGCCGCGAGCCGCCCCTGGCCGGACTGGAGGAACGAGGCGAGGCGTCCCCGGGCGGCGGGTGCCGTCGTCCGGAGTTGCGTGTCGGTCGTCGTCTCGGGGGCCATACGACGATCGTCCCCCACCGGTGATGCAGCATGGGGCTGAGGCGAGGCTAACGCCCGGACTGATGAGCACGGTCCACTCTCGAGCGTCGTTGTCAGCGGGCGCCGGGGCTGGAAGGCTGCGCGAACAGGCACCGGCGCGAGGAGGGGCACGTGGACGCTGATGTCATCGTCGTGGGGGCCGGTCTCGCCGGTCTCGTCGCAGCCTGCGAGCTCGCTGACGCCGGCCGCCGCGTGGTCGTGGTCGAGCAGGAGCCGGAGAGCAACCTCGGCGGTCAGGCGTTCTGGTCCTTCGGCGGCCTCTTCCTCGTCGACTCACCCGAGCAGAGGCGGCTCGGCATCCGGGACTCGCGTGAACTGGCGCTCCAGGACTGGCTGGGCAGCGCGGGTTTCGACCGGCCGGAGGACCAGTGGCCGCGCCGCTGGGCACACGCCTACGTCGACTGGGCGAGCGGTGAGAAGCGGCACTGGCTGCGGGCCCTGGGGGTGCGGTTCTTCCCGGTGGTGGGCTGGGCCGAGCGCGGCGGGTACCTGGCGGACGGGCACGGCAACTCGGTCCCGAGGTTCCACATCGTCTGGGGCACGGGACCAGGGCTGGTGGCGCCGTTCGAGCGGCGGCTGCGTGACGGCGTCCGGCGCGGGCGGGTGCGGCTGGCCTTCCGGCACCGGGTCGACGAGCTGCTGGTGACCGGCGGCCGGGTAACCGGAGTGCGTGGCGGCGTCCTCGAACCGAGCAGCGCCGAGCGGGGCACGCCTAGCCCGCGCGTCGCCACCGGCGAGTTCGAGCTCACCGCCGAGGCGGTGATCGTCGCCTCCGGCGGCATCGGCGGCAACCACGACCTGGTGCGGGCGGCGTGGCCAGCCCGGCTGGGGGAACCGCCACGGCACATGCTCTCCGGCGTGCCGGAGCACGTGGACGGCCGGATGCTGCAGATCACCCAGCGCGCCGGCTGGGATGTCATCAACCCCGACCGCATGTGGCACTACGTGGAGGGCATCGAGAACTACGCGCCGATCTGGCCGAAGCACGGCATCCGGATCCTGCCCGGACCCTCGTCGATCTGGCTCGATGCTCGTGGAAACCGGCTCCCCGCACCGCTTTTCCCGGGTTTCGACACGTTGGGCACCCTCGCGTACCTGAGGGCGACCGGTTATGACCACAGCTGGTTCATCCTCACCCAGCGGATCATCGAGAAGGAGTTCGCGCTGTCGGGTTCGGAGCAGAATCCCGACCTCACCGGCCGCAGCGTGAAGCAGGTGCTGTCGAGGGTGCTGCGCGGTGCGCCTGGGCCGGTGGAGGCGTTCAAGCAGAAGGGATCCGACTTCGTCGTCGCCGAGAACCTGCGTGAGCTGGTCACGCGGATGAACGGTCTCACCGACGAGCCGCTGCTCGACTTCGAGCACGTCGCGAAGCAGGT
>JASBSH010000353.1 GCA_030149025.1 Actinomycetales bacterium
TACATTTTCACCTTATGCAGAAATCGGTACTGGTCTGTTTGATTTATTATTTCCCGGCTATCGGCGCAGTTGTTGGGGTTGATTACGCTGTCTGTATACGCCGTGGTGGGATTGGTCTGCCGATGCACACGCCCTTGCCGGGGCGATCGCCGGATGCTGACAGAGGCATGAATTACACCGATGTTGTTCCGTTTTCCGGTTCGCACGGCGCGTCGGGCTTGCCCGACCGTCCGTAGGCTGCTGTAGTCGGGACATCGGAAAGACAGCGAAACCACTCCCAGCCAAGGCGCGGCCGGGCGCTGAGTTCTTCGCCGAACCCGGCACCGCGGACCAGCGCCGATACGAGGCGCTGCGTGCCTACCTGCTGGAGGGTGCGACCGCAGCCGAGGTGGCCAGCCGGTTCGGCTACACCCCCGCCAGCGTGCAGTCGATGGCACGCGACTTTCGTGCCGGGCGGCGCGACTTCTTCACCGACACCAAACCCGGCCCGAAGAGCGCACCGGCCAAGGACGCCGCCCGGGCCCGGATCATCGAGCTACGCCGGACCGGCCGGTCGGCCTATGAGATCTCCCAGATCCTCGCCGCCGAGGGCACCAAGCTCAACCGGACCGGGGTCGCCGAGGTGCTCGCCGAGGAAGGCTTCCCGCGACTGTGGCCCCGCCCGCACGCCGAGCGTGGCCTGCCCCGACGCGAGCCCCAGCCACGCACCGGCGTGCTCGACTTCGCCGATTGGCCACGGCACCTGGACACCGGGTGCGCCGGGCTGCTGCTGACCATCCCCGACCTGGTCGCCTTGGACCTGCCCGGCCTGGTCCGCGCCGCCGGCTATCCCGGCACCAGCGTCATCCCCGCGGTCAGCTCGGTGCTGTCGCTGCTCGCGCTCAAGCTCACCGGCACCCGCAGGGTCTCCCACGTCGAGCAGATCGCCACCGACCCCGGGGCCGCACTGTTCGCCGGCCTCACCTCCCTGCCCAAGGCCACCGCACTGACCACCTACTCCTACCGGCTCCAACACGCCAAACAGGCCGCGTTCCTGTCCGCCCTGGACAAGGCCAGCCTCACCGCCGGCCTGGCCACCGGCGACGCGATCAACCTCGACTTCCACGCCGTCATGCACTGGGGACAAGACCCGGCACTGGAAAAGCACTACGTGCCCAGCAGATCCCAACGCACCCGAAGCGTCCTGACCTTCTTCGCCGAGGACGCCCAAAGCCACACCCTGCTCTACGCCAACGCAGACCTGGCCAAGGCCACCCAGAACAACGAAGTCCTCGCCTTCGCCGACCACTGGCACACCGTCACCGGCCACGACCCCAAACTGCTGATCTTCGACAGCAAGGTCACCACCCAACGCCAGCTCGGCGAGCTCACCGACCGCGGCATCGGCTTCATCACCCTGCGGGCCCGCACACCCAAGCTCACCGCCGCGCTCCACGCCCAGCCCGCGGGCGCCTGGACCGCGATGACCATCGCCCGCGCCGGCGGCAAGACCCGCCGCGTCAAGGTCATCGACGACCCCGCCGCCACCCTGACCAGCTACCCGGGCACCCTGCGGCAGCTCGCCGTCGCCGGACTCGGCCACGACGAACCCACCATCCTGATCACCAACGACCTCACCACTCCCGCCAAGAAGATCATCGAAAGCTACGCACGCCGGATGAACATCGAACAGCGCCTCGCCGAAGCGATCCGCTCCTTCGGCCTGGACGCCCTCGCCGGCGCAGTGCCCCTCAACGTCGACCTCGACGTCGTCCTGTCCGTGCTCGCCCACACCGTCTGCGCCGCGCTACGCCGCAGACTCCCCGGCTACGCCACCGCCACCCCCGACACCCTGCAACGCCGCTTCCTCAGCACCGGCGGCGAAATCCACAACCACCACGACGAGATCATCGTCCGACTCGACCGGCGCACCTACTCACCCGTACTGCGCCAAGCTGACCTCCCCACGACCGCAGTCCCCTGGTGGGGCGGCCGCCGACTCCGCTACGAATACCGATGACCAAACTGGGGTCGAATCCGCTGCGCGAGAATCGGCGTTAGAGCCAGCAGGAAGTACGTGACCGAATACAGCAGCGCCGAGTCGCCGACCGCGGGCACCTGCAGCAGCGCCAGGAAACCGATGATCAGGATCGACGCGGCGGCGGCACCGGCCACCATGAGGTCGCGTGACGAACGGTCC
>JASBSH010000367.1 GCA_030149025.1 Actinomycetales bacterium
GAGCAGGTCGAGCCGGCCGTCGAGGTCCTGGTCGGCGTAGCCGCCAGCCCTTTGGGTTCAGTCCTCACGGTCGGGCCGGGTGGCGTGCTGACGGAGCTGCTCGACGACGTGGCCCTGCGCCTGCTGCCGGTGAGCCGCGACGACGTGGAGCAGATGCTCCACGAGACGCGGCTCGGCCGGATGCTGGCCGGCCTCCGCGGCAGCCCACCAGCCGACCGAGAAGCGTTGGTCGACACAGTGGTTCGGCTCGCCGACCTCGTCCGCGACTGGCCCGAAGGCTTCGAGCTGGACCTCAACCCGGTGGCGGTGCTGCCGGCCGGCCAGGGCGTCCGGGTGCTGGACGCCGCGTACGTCGCTCCCCCTCAGAAAGGTGAACGGTAGAAGCATGGACGTCGGCACGCTGGTCACGCGCGCAGCCCGCCGGTTCCGCGACCGGGTCGCGGTGGACGGGCCGGAGGGGTCGCTCACGTTCGGGGAGCTCGGCGACCGCGTCGTCCGGCTGGCGAACGCCCTGCTTGCGAGCGGTCTTCGGCCCGGCGACCGGGTGCTCGACCTTCAGAGCAACTCCGTCAACTACCTGGAGACGGACCTCGCGATCCGGGCCGCCGGTC
Source organism: Actinomycetales bacterium (assembly GCA_030149025.1). Taxonomy (GTDB): domain Bacteria; phylum Actinomycetota; class Actinomycetes; order Actinomycetales; family BWSM-131; genus BWSM-131. The sequence goes on from JASBSH010000367.1 coordinate 612, forward strand.
TCGTCCGGGCGGCGCTGAACTACCGGCTCCACCCCACGGACTGGGAGCGGATCGCCGCCGACTCCGGCGCGCGCGGCCTCATCTACGACGCCCGGTTCGCGGACCAGACCGCGGTGCTGCGAGACGGCCTCGACGTCGTCGTCGTGATCGGCGACGGACCCGGCGTGCCGTACGAGAAGCTCATCGCTTCAGGCGAATCGACCCGCCTCGAGCCGGTCGACCCCGACAGCCTCTGCGGGCTCCACTACTCCTCGGGCACCACCGGTCACCCGAAAGGCGCACAGCGCACCCACCGCAACTGGTTCGCGTCGGTCGTCAACATGACGCACGACGTGCTCGGTGGCGTGCCGGGGCCCGACGACGTCTACGTCCACGCCGGCCCGATCACCCACACCAGCGGGCTGTTCGTGCTGCCGTTCCTCGTCGCGGGCAGCCGCCAGATCATCCTCCCGGCCTGGGACCCGGAGACCTTCACCGAAGCGGTGACCGAGCGCGGCGGCACCCACACCGCGATCGTGCCGACCATGGTGGCCAGGCTGCTTGCTACCCCGTCGACCAGTCGAGACACGTTCTCGCGCTTGAAGATGCTCGGCTACGCCGGTGCGCCGATGCCCGCCGAGCAGATGCGCCAGGCGTTCGAGCGGATCACCCCGAACCTGGTCCAGTACTACGGGCTCGTCGAGGCGATCCCCCCGGTGACGCTGCTCGACGCGGCCGACCACGCGCGAGGCCTGACCGAGAACCCCGACCTGCTCACGTCGGCCGGGCGCAGCGCGCTCGGTGTCGAGGTGCGCGTCGTGGACGACGAGGGGCGCGTCGTGCCCTTCGGCGAGACCGGCGAGGTGGTCACCAGAGGAGACCACGTCATGCCCGGCTACTGGAACGCCGAGAACCGCTCAGACCTGTCCAAGTCGGTCGTGGACGGCTGGCTGCACACCGGCGACCTCGGCCGGATGAGCGAGGACGGTCACCTCTGGCTGGTCGACCGGGTCGGCGACATGATCATCTCCGGCGGCTACAACATCTACCCCCGCGAGGTGGAGGAGGTCGTCGCGCAGGTTCCGGGCGTCGCCGAGGTCGCCGTGGTCGGGCTTGCGGACCCCGACTGGGGGCAGCGGGTGGTGGCCGTCGTGACCACGACGGCGGACGCGCCGAACCCCGACAAGCTGCGTGACGCCGTCCTCGATCACTGCCGCGCCTCGATGGCGTCGTACAAGAAGCCCAAGGAGGTGCTCGTGGTGCCGGAGTTCCCGCTGAACTCGACGGGCAAGATCTCCAAGAAGGTGCTGCGGGCGGAGCTGGAGGCGAAGTGAGCTCCGAGCGGATCGAGCTGAAGCCGGACTATGCACCGGAAGGCGCCGAGCACCCGGGCGAGTTCCCCTACACGAGAGGCGTTTCCGCCGAACCGAAGCCCTGGATCATGGGACAGTACTCGGGGTTCGGGACGCCCAAGGAGTCGAACCAGCGGTTCCGTGCGCTGCTCGACGCGGGCGTCACCGGGTTCTCGGTCGCGATGGACCTGCCGACCCAGATGGGCATCGACTCCGACGACCCGCGGGCCGCCGGTGAGGTGGGGCGGGTGGGGGTGGCGATCGACTCGCTGGCGGACATCGAGATCCTGATGGACCGCATCCCGCTGCACGAGATCACGCAGGTGCGGACCACCGCCAACTCGATCGGCTACATCTGGGCGGCCCTGTTCATCGCGCTGGCTGAGAAGCAGGGTGTGGACCCCAACGAGTTCGGGCTGTTCATCCAGAACGACGTGCTGAAGGAGTTCATCTCCCGGGGAACGCAGATCTTCCCGGCCGAGCCGTCCCTGAAGCTCGCGGTCGACACGATCGAGTACTGCGCCCAGCGCGTGCCGAACTGGACGCCGCTGGCGATGAGCGGGTACCACATCCGCGAGTCGGGAGCCTCTGCCGCGCAGGAGATCGCGTTCACCTTCGCCAACGCCCGTTCGTACCTGGACGAGTGCGTGCGCCGCGGGGTCAGCGTCGACGTCGTAGCGCCGACGCTGTTCACGTTCCTGGCGATCACGATGGACTTCCTGCCGGAGGTGGCGAAGTTCCGTGCCGCGCGGCGGGTCTGGGCCAAGCTGCTGCGCGAGACCTACGGCGCGCAGGAGGAGAAGTCGCAGCAATTGCGGATCTTCGCCTTCACCGCCGGGTCGAGCCTGACCGCCCAGCAGCCGATGAACAACGTCGTGCGGGCGTCGGTCGAGGCGACGGCGGCCGCGCTGGCCGGCGTCCAGACGATGCACGTGTCGGCGTACGACGAGGCGCTCGGTGTGCCGACGGAGCAGGCCGCCACCCTGGCGCTGCGTACCCAGCAGGTGGTGGCGTTCGAGACCGGGCTGACCACGACGCTCGACCCGTTCGCCGGCTCGTACGCCATCGAGGCGCTGACCGACGAGATCGAGCAACAGATCGTCGACCTCATGAAGCACATCGAGGAGCGCGGCGGAGCGCTCCGGTGCATCGACGACGGCTGGTTCGCGCAGGAGCTCGCCGATGCGGCGTACCGCCTGAACCAGCAGATCGAGTCCGGTGAGCGAACCGTCATCGGCGTCAACAAGTTCCCGTCCGAGACGGAGCCGCTCGAGGTGTTCCGGATCGACCCTGGCGTGGAGGAGTCACAACGCCGGGCCGTGGCCGACGTCCGCGCGAGACGTGACGGGGCCGCCGTCCATGCTGCTCTCGAGGACCTGCGCAAGGCCGCCGAGGCGGGTGACAACGTGCTGCCGGCGACGATCAGCGCGGTGAAGGCGTACGCGACTGTCGGCGAGATCGTCGGTGTGCTGCGCGAGGTGTACGGCAGCTGGCAGCCGACCGCCGTCTTCTGACCCAAACCCCCGCGGTGATCATGGAATCCCGCCACCCCTCCCCCGCCGTGATCTTGCAGTTCTGCAGAAGCAGAATCCGGCGACGTTCTTGCGGCCCGACCCGGCGCCCTGAGCACGACGCCTGCTCAAGAACGTCGCCACATTTCACTGGATGGGGGTGTGCTCCGACAGCGCTTCACAGCACGTCCCCAGATCCACCCTCGAGCCGCCCCGAGAAGTCAACGTCCACGCGCGAGCGATCCCCGCTCGGTGATGAGCGATACGGTCCCGACATGTCCGCAATCCGCATGGCCAAGACATGACTGCGCGGGTCTGGGTCGTCGGCTCTCTCAACATCGACCTGATCTCCACCGTCGACCGGCACCCGGCCCCGGGCGAGACGGTCCTCGGAGGCGACCTGGTACGCCGGCCCGGTGGCAAGGGGGCCAACCAGGCGCTGGGTGCGGCGGGTTCCGGCGCGCCGGTGACGTTCGTCGGGGCGATCGGGGACGACGACAGCGGGCGCTCGTACGTCGACGCGCTCTCCGCTCGGGGCGTGGAAGCGGCCGTCGTCACCGTGCCGAAGCGGCCCACCGGGCACGCGCTCATCGTCGTGGACGCCAACGGCGAGAACACGATCGTGGTCGCGCAGGGTGCGAACGCCGCTCTCTCCCCGGCCCATGTGGACGGCGAGCTGGATGCGGTCGGCAGTGCCGACGTCCTGCTCATGCAGCTCGAGGTGCCCATGCCGACGGTGGTCGCGGCGGCGCAGCGGGCCAAAGCGGCAGGCGCGACCGTCGTGCTGAACCCCTCGCCGTGGCAGTCCCTGCCGGACGAGCTGCTGGCCGCGGTGGACGTCCTGGTGATGAACGAAGGCGAGACGGAAGCGGCGGGCGAGCTGCCGGCGTCCATCTCGGTGTGCCGGACGCTCGGTGACCGCGGCGCGGAGTGGGACGGCATCGTCGCCACGGCCGCCCCCGTCCGGGTGGTCGACACCACAGGTGCAGGTGACGCGTTCACCGGCGCCCTGGCGGCGGCGATCGCCGCAGGCCTGGCGAAGAAGGACGCGCTGGCGGCGGCGGTCGAGGCCGGCGGCCACGCCTGCACGTACGTCGGCGCACAACCATGGACCCTTTGACGACACGCCCACGGCGGCGGCCGTCGACGATCCGACCATCCAGAACGGCTTCTACCCGGGTTCACCACCGGCACGTGCCTCCAACCATGCGGCGGCAGAGCTGATGTACAAGGCGTAGTCGCGACGGGCCGCCGGGACGGCGGATGCTACGACGGCGAGATCCAGGTCCAGGTACTCGTGCACGATGACGTTCCGGAGTCCCACAGACGACCGGAGCAGGGCCGCGAGCTCGGTGGTGACAAGCCCTGCGCGCGCGGCCGCGTCGAAGGACGATCGGTAGTCCGTCACCGCCTCGCCAAGCACGGCAGCAGCTAAGTGGCTGTTGACCGCGACCGCCAGCTGCACGAGCTGGGCCAGCACGTGTTCGACAACGTGCCGGTCGAAACGATCGGACTCGAGACGCTCCTGGGTCACCTCCCCCAGAGCGTCCAGGTCGTCCAGCAGCAGCCGCATGCTCGCCAGGCGCTCCTGGACAACGCTGGGGCGCAGGTCCCGCGGCGTCATCGGGTCTGACGCAGCATGGCGAGCTGCGCGCGACGCAGGTGATCGGTGTCCATGCGCTCCATCGACGCTGCGATCTGGGCCTTGGCGTGAGCGTCCTGTGTCGCTTCGAACAGTGGTTCCCCGTACACCAACGCCTGCTCGCGAGCGACTGCGCCAGCGGTGTTCAGCACCATGAGGTCCAGCCGCCCGGTGCCCGAGAGCTCCGCAAGCCCATCAAGGAACGGGAGGACGCGTTCGGGCGAATAGGGGTCGAACCGGGCTGCGACGTCCAGATCGGCCGGGTCTTCCACCTGCGGGTCGACGGCGCTGCCGAACACGACCAGCAGGGACACATCGTGCTCACGACACAGCGTCGACAATGCACCGCTGGTCGCTGAATCGCGCAGTCGGCGAAGCGCCTCCCGGATCAGGCTCACGACGGCAACGGTAACGGCGTACCAGGTCTTCGCCCAGCCTCAGCCGCGGCACCGAGCGTGTCAGTGGAACGTCTGCCCGAACGTCAACCGCTGCAACAGCTCGGCGTTGTGCCGGTTCGCGAGGTTGATCGCGTCGACGAGCGCCCAGATGAACACGACCGGCGCGAGCAGGAAGCCGATCACCACGAACATCAGCAGGACGCTGACCACGTACCCGCCGAGAAACGCCAGCCCGCGCCCGACGCGGCCGCAGTACATCTGCCCCGCACCGACGAGCAGCAGCGAAAGCACCGCTGCCAGCCCCGACGACTTCTTGCCCAGCACCGCGATCGCGGCCGCCTGCTGCTGGTAGCCCGGGTTCAACCCGTACGGCACCGGGTGCGTGCCCGCGTGCGGCTGCGGATCCTGCGTGCTTCCGTACGGCTGAGGATGCTGCGTGCTTCCGTACGGCTGCGGCTGGTCCCCGTACGGCTGGTGCCCGTACGGCTGGCTCTGCCCTCCGGGACCGGGTTGCGTCGACATGTGCACCCATCGGCCCTGCGCGTCCCCCACTTGAGGTCGACCCATGTGGACGACGACACGCCCGCCACGCGCACCCGCGCCACCCCAGGTGGCCCTCGAGCGGGCATGCTGGACCACGTGTCCAAGTCAGACGACGGTGCGCTGATCCTCCCGCTCCACCGCCCAGCTCCCGACCTTCTCCGGCCGCCCCGCGACAAGGTGGTCACGTACCGGATCAAGGTTCACCTGGAGGGGATCGAGCCGCCGATCTGGCGCCGGCTCGACGTCGCCAGCGACCTGACGCTCGACGTCCTCCACTGGGTCCTGAAGGTGGCAATGGGCTGGACCGACTCTCACCTGCACGCTTTCAGCGTCGGCGGCCGGATGTACGACCGGAAGGCACAGCGCTTTCTGACCCGCTACGACCTGATGGAGGGGGACGAGGGCACCCTCGAGACCGACGTCCGGCTCGACCAGGTGCTCCAACGCAAGCGCGGCAAGCTCTTCTACGAGTACGACTTCGGGGACTCGTGGTCCCATGTCATCCCGCTCGAGGCGGTCGAACGACGTTCGCCCGACGCCGCACGCGCCGTCGTGCTCGACGGTGCGCGCGCCTGCCCGCCGGAGGACGTGGGCGGCGTCGGTGGTTACGAGGAGC
>JASBSH010000378.1 GCA_030149025.1 Actinomycetales bacterium
GAGGTCCTCGGCCTGCCGATGCTGGTGGTCGCCGTTGTCGGCCTCATCGTGAACCTGATCTCGTTCCGGCTGCTGATGGCCGGGTCGAGGGAGAGCCTCAACCTCAAGGGCGCCTACCTCGAGGTGCTTTCGGACATGCTCGGCTCGATCGGCGTGATCATCGGCGCGATCCTGATCACCGTCACCGGCTTCCGCTACATCGACGTCATCGTGGCGGTCGCGATCGGCCTGCTGATCCTGCCGCGTACCTGGCGGCTGATGTGCCAGGCCCTGCGCATCCTGATGGAGGTCGCACCCCCCGGGGTCGACGTCGTGGCCGCCGCCCGGCAGCTGCGCGAGGTGCCTGGGGTCCGTACGATCCACGACCTGCACATCTGGACGGTCACCAGCGGCATCGAAGCAGCAAGCGTCCACGTGGTGGTCGAGGACGACACCGACTGGCACGGCGTGCTGGACCGGACCCGGCAGATTCTCATGGAGAACTACGGCGTCACCCATCCGACCATCCAGCTCGAGCCCGACCAACACATCGAGCAACCAGCCTGTTAATGCGCTGGGGTCGACGGACCCATGGCGGCCCGGGACCTTATGGGCGAGTCGGCCGCTGGCGGACGGACGTCGATGCGGACCCCTCGTCCGGCTGACGAGGCCCTGCAAGCGGACCCTTCCCAGATGGTCGGCAAACGCGACGGAGGGCCCCGACTCAGCCAAGGAACGCAGGTTCGCTGCAGTCGTACTGCAGCGCCAGTAGCCGGACGTATGGGAGCGAAGGGTCGGGTGCCGGAGACCACTTCTCTGCGCACCCGGAGCCCGCGGTCCCCAGCAGACGGCCGTAGGACTTCGCCTCATACGAAGCCAAGAGCTGGTCGCCGCGGCCATCGGCAGCGGTGCTGGCACTGTGTCCCATGCGCTACGGCCCCTCGCCCGACCCACGGGGAGTCGACAATTCCTCGGTGGCCAGGCCACCTCGGGCACAACGCTCGTCGAGGGCTCCGGGGGCCCAACTGCGCGCCGGCCGCTGTGCAGTTCCCGCGGCTGCCACATGGATCACCTGCGTGGGCACCGCCTCGTCAAGCACCGTCAGCAGCACCCCTCGGAGGTGTCGCCTGGGCTGGCCGATCCTTGCTCGAGCATGCTCGTGGCCATGGTGACGGCAAGCCGGTAGGCGTCCTCGACGGACAGGACCTCTCCACCGGGATGGTTGTCCAACCAGGGCTGAGCATCGTCGGCGGAGGCGAAGAAGTGGACCTGGTTGCAGAACGCCGAGCGCACCGAGCTCATGTCGGCGGGGTTCACCAAGGACACCACGGCCGTGGCAGGTTCGACGTCCGCGACCGCATCAGCACCGATACGGACACGCACCGGCGTTCCACTCGTCGGGGAGACCGACTCGACCACCGCCGTCTTGTCCAGCAGGGCGGGGAACAGCAGGGTGTCCAGCGCACACCAGGTGTACAGCTGTACACCGTCGACGGAGAAGCGGTGACGAGTCGCCCGCAGGGTCAGGCCCTGACCGACGATCCGCCCGTCCTCGTCGTACTCGGTGTCGGGGACCGCCGCCAATGCCTGGCGCACGTCCTCCGTGGGCCGCCCGGTCGCGGCGGCGAGCTCGGCAATGGCGACCGGTTCTCCTTCGGCGAGCAGCTTCATCAACGGCAGCCACAGCGCGGGCTGCAGACCCGCCCTCTCGGCCGAGTTCAAGCGGTTGGTCAGCTCTTCGGCAGTGCCGGACATTCGTCGTCCTTCGATCGCGTTGCGGTGCGGCGTGTACTCGGGCTGCGGCTCACGGACGGTGACCCGTGGCGGTCCAACCGGCTTCGATGACGGCTGCGACGGCGAGGCCGAACACGAGGTGGGCGAGGATGTCGCCGGCGTACGTCACCAGCGGGTGGTCGAGGTTGGGGCGCTGAAGCCGAACCCCGGGGTCATCAGCCCGTCGGCAACCACGCTCATCGCCGCACCCGCGGTCAGCCCCGCTGCGGCCGGTCCCAGGCCGGTGCGGCGGCGGAGCAAGGGGTACAGCGGTGCCCACTGGATGGCCAGGCCGTAGTGAAAGACGAGGCTGAGCCGGTTCAGCTGCTGTTCGGTGAGCTCCAGTCCGAAGACCGCGGTCAGCTTCTCGGCGGCGATCCGGTAGGGCGCGCCCGGTCGGGCCGCGTCCTTCCCGGGCGCGTGCCGCCGGCGACTCGAGCTCGTACAGCTTCGTGCTGACCGGTTCCATCGCCTTGGTCCCGACATAGCCGGCGGCGGCCGCCAGCGTCAGATCCATCAGGGCGCGGGTCGGTCTCCGGCCGATCCCTTCGGAGGGCGGGCAGGTGCGGCGGAGCGACACAGGGACGTCGACCGGGCTCCGCCGCGCCGGTTCTGCGTCGGTCACAGGTCCAGCGCTTCCAGCCCGGTGAGGTAGCCCTCGGTGTACGTGGGGAACTGGGCGACCTGGTCGAGCAGGACGTCGATGGCGACGCCGGCGCGGATGGCCAGCGATGCCTGGTGGATCCACTCCCCGGCCCGCGGCGCGACGGCCCACGCGCCGAGCAGGACGCGGCGGCCGGGGTCGGCCAGCAGACCGAGGTGGCCGCGGGGGGCGCGCTCGTAGGTCCAGGGCCGGGCGATGGCCCGGGCCAGGTCCACCTCAGCGGTGACCGTCCGCAGGCCCCGGTCTCGGGCCTGGGCCTGGGTGAGCCCGGCGGCGGCGATCTCGGGGTCGGCGAACACCACCCGAGGAATGCCGTCGTAGCGGGCAGGGTGGGGCCGGCCGAGGATGGCGTCGGCGACGATGCGGCCCTGGTACTTGGCGACGTGGGTGAAGGGCAGCACGGCGGTGACGTCACCGATCGCCCAGACCCCGTCGGCGGCCAGGCAGTGCTCGTCGACGAGCACCTCGCCCCGCTCCCCCAGTTCGACCCCCACCTCGGCCAGCCCCAGACCGGCGGTGCGGGGGATGCGGCCGGTGGCGAGGATGACGACATCGCCGTGGGCGGAGGTGTCGTCGTCCAGCGCCAGGACGTTGTGGGCGCCCTCGCGGTGCGCCTTCCTCGGGCTCGTGCCGGTCCGCACGTCGACACCGGACTCCCGAAGGTAGGCCTCTGCGAGGTCGCCGACGCGTGGCTCCTCCCGGCCCAGAAGTCGTTCTCCGCGCTGGACGAGGGTGACCTTCACGCCGAAGCGGGCCAGAAACTGGGCGGTCTCCACCCCGGCGGCGCTGCCGCCGACGATGATCGCACGGGCCGGGAGATCGGTGGCGGTGTAGGTCTCCCGGTTGGTCCAGGTGATGACGTCGTCCAGGCCGTCGATGGGTGGGATCCGGGCGTCGGAGCCGGTGGCAACGATCAGGTGGTCGGCGGTGAGCTCCCGGCCGTCGACGACGACGCGCCCCGGGCCGGCGATGCCGGCCTCGCCCTTCAGCACCAGCGCATCCTGTTTGGCGTAGCCGGCGACCTGGCGGGCGTCGTCGAGGTGGCGGGCCATGTAGTCGCGGTACTCGCGGGCTTCCGGCCAGTCCAGCTGCGCACCGCCCACCCCGGCGGCGCGGTCGACCTCACCGGCGGCGTCGGGCGGCCGCAAGACCGTCTTCGACGGGATGCAGGCCCAGTAGGAGCACTCGCCGCCGATGAGCTCCCGTTCGACGACGGCCACGCGCTTGCCTGCGGCCAGCAGCCGGCTGGCGGCGACCTCACCGCCCGGACCCATGCCCAGGACGGCGACGTCGACATGCTCGCTCACGCGGTGCTCCTTCCAGTTGGCTCGTCCCGACCACGGTCGTAGGGGCGGAGCACATCGGGTGTCGGGGACAGGACGTCTGGATCGCTCGGCTGACGGCGCTCGGCGGGGCGGGCGGTACGGTCCCCGATGATTTCCCGACCTGGGCCGTCGAGCAGCGGGCATCCGGTTCGGCTTCCGCGGGCCGGCCCGTTGCCGAGCCGGTGTCCGACGCCCGCTGCGTCCGGCGGCGCCAGAGGAGCAGTACAACCGCGACCAGGACGAGACCGAGTGACACCGGGACGAACCACAGGAAGATCGGTTCCAGCAGAGCCCGTGCCTTGGTGGCCGCCGCGGTGACGCGCTGGTTCAGAGCCTGGACTGCGGAGGTGTCGCGCACGCCGACGAGGTTGGTCACGACCAGGTAGGCCCCTGAGAGCGCCAGCAGGACGCCGGACAACGGCTCCATGACCGGTAGTGTGCGGCGCAGCGAGGTGGACAGGGCCGAACCGGCGAGGGCGGTCGATACGGCCAGCGACGTCAGCAGGGTCACCGCTCCTGTGGCGTAAGCCGCCAGGACGGCGGCCATGCCCGCAAGGTTCCCAGTGGCCAGCGCCTGCGCGACCACGGCGAGCAGGATGGCGATCGTGCAGGCGACCGACGCGATGGCGTAGCCGGCGCCGAAGGCCACGAGCCGGGAGGGGTCTCGGCTGGCTCCCGGGTGCAGCTTCTGCAGGCTTCCCAGCCGGCCCACAGACAGGCGGCGACCGGCCAACACTGCCACGCCGGCCCCGACCAGTACGAGCCCAACTAGCAACGCCGCAGCGGGGACGAATCGGACCAGGGAGCGCAGCCCGAGGGCGACCAGCAAACCCGCCGTCATCAGCACCCCGGCGAACCCGGCGCTCACCGCCCCGCCGGTAACAAGCCCCCGCCACAGCGGGTTCGGCACCGTGGCCGGACCGCGGCGCTCCTCGTCGCCGAGCTGGTAGCCGAAGAACGCCGGCAGCAGCCCGAACCCGCACGGGTTCATCGGCGAGACCAAGCCGGCGCCGAAGGCGAAGGCGAGCACGGCGGTCACGCCTGTGCCCCCGCGGCGATCAGTGCGTCGGTCAACGCCTGCTCGTCCACCGGGCCGCGGTAGACGATCTCGCCGTTGCGGTCGACGACCAGCACGCTGGCCGACATCGAGAACGCGTCGAAGCGGGTGGTCAGCGTGCTCTGCGGATCCAGCGCCAGTTGGAAGTCCCGGGCCCCGGACTGGCCCACGAAGTCCTCCAACCTGGCCCGATCGGCGGTGGGGTCGGAGGCCACGGCGAGGGCTGCCACGTCGGCGAAGCGCTCCTGCAGGCCGGCGATCGTGCGGGTGTCTGGGATGCAGGTCGGGCACAGATCGATGAAGGTCAGGATCGTGGGACTGCCGTTGGGCATCTGGAAGGCCCCGCCGGAGAGCGTGGGGACGGTGAACAAGGGAACCTGGTCCCCTACCTGCGGCCGGTCACTCCCCGCCCTCTCGCCGCTCGCCGCGCCGCCGTCGAGGTCGGCGCCGGAGGTCACCCCGGCATCGGGGCGGTCCAGACAGGTGACCGCCACGGCGCCGAGCAGGATGAGCGGCACGCCCACCGCCAGGGCCACCCACCAGCGGACACGGGTCCTTCTTTCGGGGGCCGATGACGGCGTCGAAGCGGTGGGCCGACAGGGGGCCGACGGGCCGCCCCCGTGGTTCTGCTGGGGCATTCGATTCCTCACGTACGTCGCACGACGATGCACGGCAGGGGTGGGTCGGCGCGACAGCCGGCGAACTCACCGGCGGGCCGACCACGGGGTGACAGCGAGCTGTTGCGCACCGCCTAGACCGGTCAGGCGCAGCAGGAAGTAGGCATCTGGTTGCGAAAGAGTCCTGCGGCGATGCGCAGGCTCTCGGCCATCGTCAGATACGGCGCCCAGGTGTCGGCGACCTCGTCCACGGTCATGCCTGCCTTGATCGCGTAGGTCGCCGCCAGCATGATCCCCCCGGCGCCGTCGGCCAGCGCGTGCACGCCCAGCACCCGGCCCGTGTCGGCGTCGGCCACCACCTTCACCGCGCCCCGGGTGTCCCGGTTGGCCAGCGCCCGCGGCACGTCGGCCAGGCTCAGCACCCGGGACTCGCAGCGGTGCCCAGCCGCGAGCCCCTGGGCCTCGGTCAGCCCCGCGGACGCCAGTTGCGGCTTGGTGAAGACCACACCCGGCAGCCCCGTGTAGTCCACCTGAGCCTGGGGTGCGCAGCAGTCGTCGCGCAGGGCGTTCACGGCCGCGGCCCGGCCACCCGCGGCGGCGACGTACACGTACTGGGGAGCGCCGGAGACGTCACCCGCCGCGTAGATCCGGGGATTGGAAGTCCGCTGGTACTCGTCGACGAGCACGAATCCACGGTCGTCGGTCTTCACACCGGCCACGTCGAGGCCGAGGCCGTCGGCACGAGGACGCCGTCCAGTCGCCAGGAGCAGGCGCTGTCCCCGCACCTGCCGGCCCGAGGCCGTCGTGACGACGACACCCCCCGCCCCGGGGGCGACCGCGGTGGCGCGCTCCTGCACCACCGTGAGCCCGTCATCGGCGAAGACGCCGGCCAGGAGGTCCGCGAGCTCGGGCTCGGCCCGGGGAGCCAGCCGGCCCACGACGGTCACGTCCGTCCCGAGGTGGGCGAACAGTTGGGCCTGCTCCATGCCGACGTAGCCGGCGCCGACCACCACCAGCGACTCCGGCAGCACGGTCAGCTCCATCGCCGTCGTGGAGGTCAGGTACTGCACGTCCGACAGCCCGGCCAGGTCGGGCACGTCCGGGACAGCACCGGTCGCCACCAGGTAAGCCCGGGCCCGCAGCGGCCGGCCGTCGACCTCCAGCGTCTCCGGGTCGCGGAAGCGGGCCCGGCCCGGCTGCACCGGAAAGCCGTAGGCGGCGGCGACATCGGCGTACTTGGCCTGCCGCAACCGCCCCACCAACTCGTCCTTCTGCGCCACCAGCCCCGCCAGGTCCACGGCGGAAGCGGACGTCTCGACCCCGGCGAACGGATGGGTCGCCGCCGAGTGCCGGGCGCCGGCCGCGGCCAGCAACGTCTTCGACGGCACGCAGCCGACGTTCACGCAGGTACCGCCCATGGTCCCCTGCTCGACGAGCACCACCCTGGCACCGGCCTGCTGGGCGGCGATTCCCGCAGCCATCGCCGCCCCGCCCGAACCGATCACCGCCAGGTCCACGTCCTGCTGACCGTCCATCCCAGACCTCCCGCGGTTGCCGATTACGTGTGTCAGTCTGAGGCTTCCCCTATAGGGGAAGGTCAAGTCGCAACAGGGAGAGACGAGCCGCAGGATGAAGATCGGGGAACTGGCCGAGGCCACCGGAACGACCACCAAGGCGCTGCGCTTCTACGAGCGCGCCGGGTTGCTGAAGGCACCGGAGCGCACTCCGGCCGGCTACCGCGACTACAGCGCCGACACGGTCGCCCGGTTGGGCTTCATCCGCCGCAGCCAGAGCGCCGGCCTGACCCTGGCCCAGATCCGGGAGATCCTCGACATCCGCGATGCCGGACACGCCCCCTGCCACCACGTACAGCAACTACTGCAGGAGCGGCTGGCCGGCATCGACCGGCAGATCGCCGACCTGATCGAACTGCGTGCCACCGTCGCGGCGCTGCACGACCACGCCGCCACCGTCGAGCCCGCCACCTGCGCCCCGGCGACGGTCTGCCGGTACCTCTGAACCGGCGACCACGCGTTCACCCACGTGAACAGCGCTGCCTCTCCCGCCTCCGCCCAGGGGCGGGATCTGGCGGCCACGGCCGGGGATATGCTCACACCCGGCGTCCTGATCGACGGTGCGCCGTTCAGCTTCGGCCGGCTCTCCGGGCGGAAGCTGCGCGAGACGCTGGCGACCCGTGATCACCACCACGACCGCGGCGAGCCGCAGAGCAGTGGAGGCGCACCGCCAACTTGTGTCCCAAGACCGAGTTCGGCGACTCGCTGCAGGACGTGGCGGCCTACTCGATGCTCCTGGATTCGAAGCAGCCCTGGGCACGGCGCTGATGAAGCGCGCACGGGAGCGGCTGAGCGAGGTGCTGTCTTGTCAAGACGCGGTGAACCGAGCCCTCGATACGGACGACGCAGCCCCGTGCGCCCACTCGCGCAAGTCCCCACGTCTCCACCACGCTCTTGTCCCGGGGCGATCCGACACACCAACGTGAACCCAGCCCGACCTGAGTCCTCCAGTTCCAAGCGGCCAGTCGCACGACAAGTGACAGATCAAGTTAAGGACATGAGCTCAGTCGAGCCGAGGGGCCCATCCGGCGCTCGGCGGGGCCGGCGCACCGTCCCCTGGGGCGCGAAGCGGACGTCCGGGCACAGGTCCAGCGGCCGGCGTTCAGTCGGGTGGCCGATCTACAGGTGCGCTACCTCCCCTACAGCGGGCTTGAACACAACCCCGAGGTCGCTATGCGCTGCGGCCGCGGACTGCACCCGCTTATGGAGATGTCGCGGGCCCTCACCTGACGGTCGGGCTCGACCAGGTACAGCTCGGGCAGGTGAAAGTGTGCCTCGCGGGCGCTGTGGCTGTGGCAGTGTTGTCCATCAGGTCGCTCCTCCTCAGTAGGTGCGGTCGATGGCCCTGACCGGGTGGGTTCCGGCTGGGGCCGTTTTTCACGCCGGCGGGATTGCCGACGCGGGCTCATGGTGCCGGACGGTACCGACAGCGCCCGTCGAGCGGGCGCGGGTGATCGCCATGCAGTCCTGCGCGTGCTCGTCGGCGCACAGGTGCACGACGGTGCCGACCGGGCTGGTGAGCGGTCGCCACTGGATCAGGCGCACACCGTCGCGGGCCGTTCGGCCGCAGCCCAAACACGCCGGTAGCTGCTGACCCTTGTTGCACGTGTGTTGCACGCCGGACATGAAAACCGCCTCTCCCCTAACGTTTCCGCAGGTGAGAGGCGGTTTCCTGTTGCTCCCGCGACTGGACTCGAACCAGTAACCGTCCGATTAACAGTCGGATGCTCTGCCGATTGAGCTACGCGGGAAAGTCGCCCCGAGAGGCGTCGAGAATCCTAGCAAAGTGCGGTGCCGGTCCGTCCCTGCCCGGTCAGCGCACACGAAAGGGCTGGTGAGCACTAGGGGCGCTGCGGCGGCCCGAGAGGCCCGACCATGTC
>JASBSH010000382.1 GCA_030149025.1 Actinomycetales bacterium
CCATCGGCGCTAGGTCGATCTTGTACGCGTACGGGTCGTCCGGGTCATACGGGTGCAGCTCGAAGCCGCGGAACATCACCGGCACCGGGCTGAGCTCCCGCAGCCACAACCTTCCTCGGCGCACAAGCACTTGGAGCCCGAGACCCATCATCCCCCGTGCCTGTTCCCTGGTGCTCCACGTACTCGTGCCCACCGGCGTCGCCGCGGAAGAACGCCAGCCCCATCCCCGGGATCCGCGGGTCCGGCCGGTACTGCGGCTCGAACATCGTCGCCTGCGTTCCGGGCTTCAGCGCCGACCCGTGGTCGTTCGCTCTCGTCGATGTCAGGCATGGCTGATCTCTCGCTTGTAGAACGTCATCGGCACCAGGTCGGCGTACAGGGCAGTCACCTGTCCGGTCTCGTCGCGGCCGAACACCAGCTTCAGATTGCCGACCCCGAGGCCGGTCAGGTCGATCCGGAACACGTCCGGGTCGCTCGCATCGGCGTGCATGCGCACGCCTCGTCGTATGGCGGGCACCGGCGTCCGGCCCCCGATGCGCAGCTGCCCATCCCGGACGCCGACACGCACTTCCCCGCCCAACGCCGCCCTGGACTGTGGGTCCGTGAGCCAACCCGTTCCCATGGAGTAGCGGCCGCAGTACGCGCCCCACGTCCAGGGGCGAGCCGGAACGCCGTCGTGCGTGTCGTCGTCCGGGACATCAAGAGCGTTGCGGAGCAACGCGTTCGCGACCGGGACCGGCGCGCCCCGTGGGTTGAAGTTGCCGGTGTTGCCGAGGACGACGATGGCGACGCCGTCGTCGGGAGCGACGACGAGGTCGGAGAGGAAGCCGCTCCAGATGCCGTCGTGACCGGCGGTGCGGTGGCCGCCGACCTCGCCGCGGAAGAACGCGACTCCCATGCCCGGGATGCGCGGATCCGGTTGGTAGTGCGGCTCGTACATCGACGCGACCGTGTCCGGTTTGAGGATCGCGCCGTGCTCGCCGACTCCGCCCGCCAGCAGTGCCGCGGCCAGCCTGGCCATGTCCTGGATCGTGGAGTACACACTGCCGGCGCCGCGCACGATGATCTCGCGGTCGACGGCCTTCTTCGGCCCGTGGGAGCGCATCTCGTAGCCCGTCGCCAGACGCCACCGCACCCGGGCGGAGCGAACGAGGTCGGTGCTCGCCATTCCGAGCGGGTCGAAGATGCGCTCCCGCATGTACCGGTCGAGCGGTACGCCACTGATGTCCTCGACGACCTGCCCGAGCACCGCGAAACCGTGGTTGCTGTACGCCCAGCGGGTACCCGGCTCGATGTCGATCCGCAGACCATCGTTGTAGTACTCGCTCAGCGGCGGCAGCGGTTGCGCCACCGGCACGCCCCAGCCCATGACCGGCCGCAGCAGGTCCCTGGGGGTGCGGACTCCTCGCACACCGGCCGTGTGCGTCAGCAGGTGCCGCAGGGTCGCCGGCCGCCAGCCCGGTTCGGCAGGGACGAGCCGGATGCCGCGGAGGTACTCCTGGGCGGGTGCGTCCAGGTCGACCAGGCCCTGTTCCAAAAGCTGCATCAGCGCGATCGCGGTGATCGTCTTGGTGACCGACGCGATGCGGAAGACGGTGTCTTCGCGCGTGGCAGTGTGGGTTTCGATGTCGGCAAGGCCGCGGGTGTGGAAGTCGGCGGGCTGGCCGTCGCGCACGATGGCGACGGCCAGCCCGACGCTCGGCCACCTGGCCAGGACCTGGTCGATCAGGCGCTCAGGACTTGCCACCGGAGGTCGCCGCCTCCACCTTGCGGAGCTGGGAGCTGATCGAGCCCCCCCACTCCTCGATCTCCGCCCAGTCTCGGTAGTCGCCCTTCGGCATCAGCTCCCGGCCGCGGGGCATCATCCGGCGGATCAGCTTGTCGCCGACGTTGAGCGCCTCCGGGTCGAGCGCGCCGAAGAAGACGTGGTGCTCGACCGGGTGGAGCTCCAGCTGCAGCTCGAGCAGCTCCTTCTACCCGGCGCCATCGCGCACGTCCTGGCCCTGGTCGTTCGTCTTCGCCGTGCCGAGCGGTCCGCTGCTGAACAGCCACACCGGCTTCTGCTCGAGGGTCATCCGGTGTGTGCGAACGAACCGAGTGGCGTCCTTCAGCCAGTGGAACTCGTAGAGCGAGCTGCCGATCACGTAGGCGTCGTAGCGGGAGACCTCCCGAACGGCCTGCACCGGCTGCACGACGACGCCGTACCCGTTGTCCCGGAGTACCTCGCCGATCTTCTCCGCGATACCAGCGGTGGAGCCGTACCTGCTGGCATATGCGACGAGAACCGACATTGCCGTCACCTTCTTCGGTTCGACGTGTAGTCGCTCTCCCGTCCACCGTCTCGCCGTGGCCGGTCCGGCGTCAGAGCCGAAAGTCCCAGGACCATGCGGTGATCATGGAATCCCGCCCGTGATCATGCAGTTCCGCACCACCACCACGGCCGTGATCCGTCGGCGTTGCCGGCGCGGCAGGCGACAGATCG
>JASBSH010000392.1 GCA_030149025.1 Actinomycetales bacterium
CGCTGGGGCTGTGGCACAACTTCGGCGACGACAGGCCCCTGGAAGTGCAGCGGGCGATCCTGCGGCGTGCCTTCGACCTCGGCGTCACGCACCTCGACCTGGCCAACAACTACGGGCCGCCGTACGGCTCCGCAGAACGGAACTTCGGCACCCTGTTCGCCCAGGACTTCACGCCCTATCGCGACGAGCTGATCATCTCGACCAAGGCCGGCTACGACATGTGGCCGGGTCCGTACGGTCAGGGCGGGGGCTCCCGCAAGTACCTGCTGGCGAGCCTCGACCAGTCACTGCAGCGGATGGGCCTCGAGTACGTCGACATCTTCTACAGCCACCGGTTCGACCCGACGACTCCGCTGGACGAGACGATGACCGCCCTGGATGCCGCCGTCAGGGCGGGCAAGGCCCTCTATGTCGGGATCTCCTCCTACGGTCCTGAGCGCACGCGTGAGGCTGCGCGCATCCTCGCCGACCTCGGCACGCCACTGCTGATCCACCAGCCGTCGTACTCGATGCTGAACCGTTGGGTCGAGGACGGTCTGCTGGACGTGCTGGAGGAGACCGGCACGGGGTGCATCGCCTTCTCACCACTGGCCCAGGGCATGCTCACCGACAGGTACCTGGACGGCGTGCCGGCCGGGTCGCGCGCCGCGCAGGGGAAGTCCCTGGCACCCGACCTGCTGACCCCAGAGGTGCTGGGTCATGTGCGTAGGCTGAACGAGATCGCCGGCGAGCGGGGGCAGACGCTCGCCCAGATGGCCCTGGCGTGGGTGCTGCGCGACGAGCGGGTGACGTCCGCCCTGGTCGGGGCGAGCTCCGTGCGGCAGCTCGAGGACAACATCGCAGCGATGCACAAGCTCGAGTTCACGGACGAGGAGCTACGACAGATCAACGAGCACGCCGTGGAGTCCGGCATCAACCTCTGGGCGGCGTCCAGCGGCGCGTAGACGCAGGACTGCTGCTCCGATCCCACGACCCTCGGCGCGTCCCGGGATTCACCGACTCTCGATCCTCTTTGTCGGGATCTCGGCTCGACCGCTGGTCAGCCAGGGCGGTTCAGCCCGGTGGTCCCGATCGCACGAGGCAGAGTGGGGTTGAGAAGATCACGCCCATGGTCACGACGAACGCTCCCTCTGCCTCCGGCGCACCGGCGGGCGGCCGGCGGGACGTGCTGCTCAGCGCCACCGGGGTCCGAAAATCCTATCACCGGGGGGTGTGGCCGGCCCGGCGGCCGGTGGAGGTGCTTCGGGGAGCGGACCTGGTCCTACGCCGCGGTGAGGTGGTAGGGCTGGTCGGCGAGAACGGCTCCGGCAAGAGCACGTTCATGAAGATCCTGGTCGGCGCGGTGGCGGCCGACGCGGGCGACGTGGCGAGACGAGGCCAGATCGGGTACTGCCCGCAGGATCCGCTCGTGTACGGCCGTCTGACGTGCGACGAGCACTTCGAGCTTTTCGGCCGAGCCTACGGGGTGCCCCCGGACGTCGAACGGGACAGCCGCCGCGCCGTGTACGAGGCCCTCGGGTTCAGCGGCTACGCCCGAAACCGCGCGGACCAGCTTTCCGGTGGCACCCTCGCGAAGCTGAACCTCGGGCTGGCCCTGCTTCCTGATCCAGACATTCTGTTGCTGGACGAGCCGTACGCCGGATTCGACTGGGACACGTACCTGAAGTTCTGGGACCTGGTCGAACAGCGCCGCAACGAGGGCCGGAGCGTGCTGATCATCAGCCACTTCGTGGTCGACGAGGAGCGGTTCGACCGCATCGTCGAAATCCGGTCGGGCAGGACCCATTCGCGATGACCACGGCCCTGCTCACCCGTGGCTTCCTGCGCGACTACGTGCGGAACCGAACCAACCTCGTGTTCCTCGTGCTGGTCCCGCTCGTCTTCGTCACGGTGGCCGCCGACACCATCGCCGACTACGCCCGGCTCCTCGGTGGTCGGGCGGGGAGCACCGGGATCGAGAGCGTAACGCCCGGATGGGCCGCTGCCTTCCTCGCTGCGACCGGCATGTACTTCCAGGTGTCCACTGCCCGCGAGACCGACCGGCGGCTCGTCTTGTCCGGCCTGCCGCGGGCCCAACTGGTCGGCGCTCGGATGGCGGCGGGCGCGGTGCTCGGTGCACTGGCGGCTGCCGCCGCCCTGGCCGCCGTGGCAGTCCCCGCGGGGATGGACCGGCCAGAGCGTGCGATCGCCGGCACAGCGATGTTCGCTTTGATCTACCTGGCCCTCGGCGCCGTCGTGGGTGCGACGGTGCGAGACGCCGTCACCGGCACGGTGCTGTTGCTGTTCGTCTGGATCATCGACGTCTTCTTCGGCCCCACGCTGACCTCCTCCGACTCGGTGCTGACGCGCTTCCTGCCCACGCACTTCGTCTCGCTGTGGGTCGTCGACCTGCCTGCGCGTCATGACGGGCCCAGTCCACTGTCCTGGGCATTGCTGTGGACCGTGGCCGCATTCGTGGTGTCCTTCGCCGTCGTGGTGAAGATGACCAGCACCGGACGTCCCGCCGTCAGACACACGGTCGGCTCCGGCTGGGGACAGCTGCGGGCGGGGCTGCGGATGAGCTGGCGGGACTGGCGGCGCACCCCGGTGCTCTGGATCCTCCTCGCTGTGGTGCCGGCGGTCTTCATCTGGCTGGCGGACGTCGTCACGCCTTCCGGCCGCACGACAGTCGTTGTCCGCGAGGGAGGTGCGGAGTTCAGTCAGATATTCGATCCGGCCCTCCTCCATGCGGCGACGATGGCGCCGATCGCGGTAGGCGCGCTGGCTGCGCTGGCGGGGCTCTTCATCGTGATCGACGCCAGATCCGCCGACCGGCGCCTGGTTCTTGCCGGACAACGGCTGGCCGTCGTTCTTGTCACGAGAGTCGGCATGGTGCTGTTCGCCGCCGGCCTGGCGACGGCGGCCTCGCTCGCAGTCACGGCCGCGCTGTTCACGCCCGAGCAATGGCTCCCCTTCGTCGGTGCCCTCGTCCTCATCGGCGCCTCCTACGGCCTCCTGGGCGTTCTCCTGGGGCCGTTGGTCGGTCGGGTCGCGGGCACCTTCGTCGCTTTCCTCATTCCCTTCCTTGACCTCGGGATCGGGCAGACCCCGATGCTTCAGGACGAGCCCCCGCTGTGGGCGCGCTACCTGCCCGGCTACGGCGGTATGCGGATGCTCGTCGACGGTGCGCTCACCGCGGGATTCGACGAGCTCGGCGCCTTGACCACCGCGCTCGCTTGGGTCGCCGGGCTCGCCGTGGCCGCCGTCGTGCTTTTCCGGCGCACGGCTGGTAGGGCAGGGTCATCGATGAAGGCCTCGAACCACGGCTCTCACCGGGCCACCTGAGTCGGCGACGAGCACCCACCGTGCCACTCAGGCGGCGACGGCGAGGGTGAACGGCAGCACCGCCGATGCGCCGGCGCGACGCAGTTCGCGACCGGCCACGGCGATCGTCCAGCGGGAGTCGGCGAGGTCGTCGACGAGCAGCACGGGGCCGGCGAGGCCGCGCAACTGGCCACGCATGTCGTCCCCCACGACCACCCGCTCCCAGACGCCGGCCAGCCGGAAGGCGCTGTTGCCACCCGGCTGACCTGTCGGCCCGCCATGTGCCAGGTCCAGAGGGCCGAGGTCGACGAGGCGGCCGATGCGTGCGAGCTCACCCGCCAGCGAGCTGACCAGCTGCGGACGCCGGCGTGACGGCACCGAAGCCACCGCGACGGGGCGTTGCGTCCAGCCCCACCCGGCGAGAACGTGGACGACGGCACGCAGCAGCTCGGCGGCCACCGGCCCGTCGGGCGCCTGGTCGGCGAGCAGCTCCCGCAGCCGTTGCCCCCACCCGAGGTCTGTGAGCCGGGCCAGGGCACGACCGCTCTCGACCTGCTCAACGGCGCTGATCCGGCCCTTCACCGGCACGCCGAGGCGATCCATACCGGTCGGCCACATCGCCCGGGCGGGAAGCTCGACCCCGGCGCGCGCCAGCTGGCCCGCGGCGAGGGAGCGGGCGTCATCCGGGACGTCCGTCGGGTACCAGCCGCCGGCGCACACGTCGCAACGTCCGCACGGAGCCGCGGTGTCGTCGTCCAGAACCTGTTGGAGGAACTGCATACGGCACACGTCCCCGCGCTGGTAGGCGCGCATGGCGTCCTGCTCGTGCTCACGAGCCTGCTGCACGCGCGCGTACCGCTGCTCGTCGTAGGTCCAGGGCCGGCCCGTGGACCGCCACCCGCCGCCGACGCGTTCCACCGCGCCTTCCACCGCAAGCACATTGAGCAGCAGCTCCAGCCTCGTGCGGCGCACGTCCGCCACCGTCTCCAGGGCTGCGGTGGACATGGGGCGACCAGCTTCGGCCAGGGCGGTCAGCAGGGCGGCGGCGTCCTGCCGCCGTGGCATGGACGCGGTGGCGAAGTAGCGCCAGATCTCGGCGTCCTCCCGACCGGGCAGGAGCAGGACGTCGGCCCGGTCGACCGCTCGGCCCGCACGGCCGACCTGCTGGTAGTACGAGACGGGGGAGGAGGGCGCCCCGAGGTGGACCACGAACCCGAGATCCGGTTTGTCGAAGCCCATGCCGAGCGCCGAGGTGGCGACGAGCGCCTTGATCTCGTTGGCGCGCAACGCCTCTTCGGCGGATCTGCGCTCGGCGTCGTCGGTGCGTCCGGTGTAGGCACGTACCGCGTGGCCGGCCTCCCTCAGCATCGATGCCGTGTCCTCAGCGGCGCTGACGGTCAGGGTGTAGATGATGCCGCTGCCGGGTAGTGAGCCGAGATGCGCTGCCAGCCAGGCCAGGCGGCTCTCCGGGTCACGCAGCTCGAGCACCCCCAGACGGAGTGAGTCCCGCGCCAGGGGACCCCGAACCGTCGTGACGCCGACGCCGCCGGCGCCGAGTTGGTCTTCCAGGTCCGCGACCACCCGCGCGTTGGCGGTCGCGGTCGTGGCGAGCACCGGCGTCTCGCTCGGGAGCGCTGTGAGCAGGTCACGGATGCGCCGGTAGTCCGGGCGGAAGTCGTGCCCCCAGTCCGACACGCAGTGCGCCTCGTCGATGACCAGCAGGCCGCAACGT
>JASBSH010000398.1 GCA_030149025.1 Actinomycetales bacterium
GCTCCGGCTCCTGTTCAGCAGGCGGCTGCTCTGGCGGCTGCGCGGCAGGCTCCTGCGCGCCCCAGTCGGCCTGCGGCGGCTCCTGCGCGGCAGGCTCCTGCGCCCCCCCGTCCTGCTGGGCGTGCTCGTGGGCCGCGCGGGCGGCAGCGGCGACCTTCGCGACGGCAGCGGCCTGCTCGGCCCGCCGCTTCTCCTCCGCGGCGGCCGCCTCGAGCTCCTCGGGGGTCGGCTGCTTCTCGGCAGCCTTTCCACCCTTGTCGACCTTCTCGCCGCCCTTGTCGCCCTTGTTGCCCTTACCTGAGCCCTTGCCGTTGCCGCCCCTGCCCGAGCCGCCCGAGCCGCCCGAGCCGCCCGAGCCACCCGAGCCGCCCGAGCCGCCGGAGCCGCCCTGGCCACCGGAGTCGCCGTTAACGGACCGGGCGACCGGCTCGTCGTGCAGGATGACACCCCGGCCGTTGCAGTGCTCGCACGCCTCGCTGAACGCGTCGAGCAGGCTCTGCCCGACCCGCTTGCGGGTCATCTGCACGAGGCCCAGTGAGGTGACCTCCGCCACCTGGTGCTTGGTCCGGTCCCGGCCGAGGCACTCGATCAGCCGGCGCATGACCAGGTCGCGGTTGCTTTCCAGCACCATGTCGATGAAGTCGACGACGATGATCCCGCCGATGTCGCGCAGCCGCAGCTGCCGGACGATCTCCTCCGCGGCCTCGAGGTTGTTCTTCGTCACGGTGGCCTCGAGGTTGCCGCCGGAGCCGACGAACTTACCGGTGTTGACGTCGATCACCGTCATCGCCTCGGTGCGGTCGATGACCAGCGAGCCGCCGGACGGCAACCACACCTTGCGCTCGAGAGCCTTCGCGATCTGCTCGTCGATCCGGTGCGCCGCGAACACGTCGCGCTCGCCGTCCTCCCAGTGCTCCAGCCGGTCGCCCAGGTCCGGGGCGACGTCGCGGACGTACCCCTCGACCGTCTCCCAGGCGTCGTCACCGGAGACGACCAGCTTGGAGAAGTCCTCGTTGAAGACGTCCCGGATGACCTTCACCATCAGGTTCGGCTCACCGTGCAGCATGGCGGGCGCGGCCACGGCCTTGGAGCGCTTCTCGATGCCCTCCCACTGCTTGCGCAGCCGGTCCACGTCGCGTCCGAGCTCCTCCTCGCTCGCACCCTCCGCCGCGGTCCGGACGATCACGCCCGACTCGTCCGGCACGACCTGCTTGAGGATCTTCTTCAGGCGGGCCCGCTCGGTGTCCGGGAGCTTCCGGGAGATGCCGGTCATCGACCCGCCCGGGACGTACACCAGGTAACGGCCGGGCAGCGAGACCTGGCTGGTCAGACGAGCACCCTTGTGACCCACCGGGTCCTTGGTCACCTGCACCAGCACCGGGTCGCCGGACTTCAGGGCCAGCTCGATCCGCCGGGGCTGCCCACCGAGGCCCGCGGCGTCCCAGTTCACCTCGCCGGCGTACAGGACGGCGTTGCGGCCCTTACCGATGTCGACGAACGCGGCCTCCATGCTCGGCAGCACGTTCTGCACCTTGCCGAGGTACACGTTGCCGACCATCGACGCCGACGACTTGCGTGCGACGAAGTGCTCGACAAGCACCCCGTCCTCCAGCACGCCGATCTGAGTGCGGCCCTCCCGCTCCCGCACAACCATGACGCGCTCGACGCTCTCGCGGCGCGCGAGGAACTGCGCCTCCGTGACGATCGGCCGGCGGCGCCCCGTCTCGCGCCCCTCGCGGCGGCGCTGTCTCTTGGCCTCCAGCCGGGTCGACCCCTTCAGCTCGGTGACCTCGTCCTCGGCGCGGCGCGACTCGCGGACCTTGACCACCGTGTTAGGCGGGTCATCGGCGCTCGGGACGGTGTCACCGTCCGCACCACCGCGGCGCCGGCGGCGGCGACGGCGACGGGTCGAACCGTCCCCGTCCTCCTCCCCCGCCGAGGAGTCCTCGTCCTTGTCGTCCTGCCCGTCGTGCTCGTGCTCGCCGGCGTGCTCGCCGGAGTCGGCTCGGTTCTCGCTCTTGTCGACCTGCTCGGCTTGCTTGTCCTGGTTGTCCTTGTCGACCGGGCTCTGCCGGTCGGCCCTCTTGTGTTGGCGGCCGGACTTGCCCCCGCGACCCTCGTCCTGCCCCGACTGATCGCCTGCCTGCTCGTCCGCGTCGTCCTCGCCGTCGTCGGACTGCTCAGCCTGGTCGCTTGCCTGGTCGTCGCCGTCACCGCGGCGCCGGCGGCCGCGTCCTCCGCGCCGGCGGCGGCGCCGACGGCCAGCCTCGTCGCCGTCGTCGTCCTCTGCGTCGGTCCGGGCACCGCCCGCGACCTCGTCCTCGGCCAGCTCGTCATCGCGGCTGTCGTCCCGCTTCGTCGAGGGTGCGGACGCCGACACGCCCGCGGGCTCCTCGACCGCCGGTTCGGCGTGGGGCTCGGGAGGACCGGCCGGCCGGGAGGCCGCGCGGTGCCGGCGCGGGGGCTGCGCGAGGTCCGGAGCCTGGAACAGCAACGCCGTCGGCGGGACCGTCGGCGCGGCCTTCGACGCCTCGGTCGCAGGTTCTGCCAGGGACTGGGCCGCAGGTTCCGCCTTGGCGCCGGGGACAGCCTGCTCGGGGACAGCCTCGTCGGCGGCACCAGTCTCGTCGCGTGGGGCCTCGGCCGCCGCCGGTTGCTCGACGGCCCCTGCGGCCGCCTTCTTGGTCGTGCGCTTGCGGGTCGTCCGCTTGGCGGGAGCCGCAGCCGGCGGTTCCTCCGACGGCGGGGTCGTCTCGGCGGTGGGCGCCGACATCTCCTCGGGGTACGGGGCCGGTGGCCCCGCGGGCCGGGAAGCGGCCCGACGCCGGCGGGGAGCCGACGTGGCTTCCTGCGTGGCGCCGTCCAGCGTGGTTGCTGCGTCCGTGGTCGCGGTCGTCGTGTCGTTGGCGGTCGTGTCGTTCTCCGTCACGGGGAGTCTCCCGGCGCCCCGTGGCCCCCACACCGGTGGTCCGTCAGGGCGTTGTCGCCGCCGGTTGGAGCCGGCGGAAGTCGGTAGGCCACGCCAAGGCGATCGCGCCGTCCCGCTCGGTGGGCGGACGCGCGGCTCGCTCAGGCGTCGGCGGCGTCCCGGGCCGTCGCCAGTGGATCAGCGACGGTTCCTTCCACCTCGTCGAGCAGCCCCTGCGACAACCGGGTCACCTGGGGTGGTGACACGGGCGCGAGGTCGGCCACCGCGCGGAGGGCGGTAAGGACGTCGTCGGGTCGAACGGCAGGTGTGGTGTGCCGGACAACCAGGTGCAGTATCGCACAGGGTCGGCCCGCGGCCACCGCGGCACGCCCGAGGTCGGAGTCGGGGAGATCGCCCTGATCGACCTGATCGGCGCCCAGCACGTGGAGCCGCAGCACCGGCGCCCGCGCGTCCAGCGCACGCCGCCCGGTCTTCGTCAGTCGCTCGACCTCCACGGTCTCGCGGGCCAGGAACTGCTCCACGGCTGCGGCGAGCGCCTCGGGCTCGGTGCCAGGCAGCACGATCTCCCACCGGCTGCCGGTGAGCCGGTCAGCGAGCGCTCTCTCCCCAGCGGGAACGACCTCGACGACGTCCAGGCCAGGCGGCAGGGCGGCGTCCAGGGCTGCCCGGAGCTCCTGGGGGTCCCGCTCCTGGGCGAGGGAGATCTCCAGGTACTCCGCCTCGCTGGCCGCCCCGGTCGGAGCCGCGTTGGCGTACGACACCTTGGGGTGCGGGGTGAACCCGGCGGAGTACGCCATGGGGACGTTCGCGCGCCTCAGCGCCCGCTCCAGAGCGCGTTGGAAGTCGCGGTGGCTGGTGAACCGGAGCCGCCCGCGCTTGGCGTAACGGATCCGGAGCTTCTGGACCGCGGGTGGCGGCGGCGGGCCGTCGGGGGTGCGTGCCAGGTGGATCACTCCTGCGGCGGCTGCTCTGGGTGGGGGACGTCTCAACCTACTGGTAGGTGTGTTGTCGTCCCGGATGGCGGCACGACGCGGGTCAGGTTCTGGCGGTCAACGGCTAGGCCATCGGTCGCCAGACCCCGTCGAAGGCCCGGGCGACCGCCTGCCGCTCTGCCGGCACCGTCCCGTATGTCGTCGTGCGCTGGCGGGCGGGGCGTCCGGCGGCCGTCGCGAGCGCCTCCAGGTCGCCGATCGTCTTGTAGCTTCCGTTGGTCGAGCCGGCCATGCGGCTGATCGTCTCCTCCATCAAGGTGCCGCCGAGGTCGTTGACGCCACCCTTCAGCACCGCCTGCACCCCGCCGTCCCCGAGCTTCACCCAGCTGGTCTGGATGTTCGCAATGCGCCCGTGGAGCAGGATCCGGGCCAGCGCGTGAACCGCGCGGTTCTCCAGCATCGTTGGCCCCGGGCGGGCGAGCCCCGCCAGGTACACCGGGGCGTTGGTGTGCACGAACGGCAGGAGTACGAACTCCGTGAAGCCCCCGGTCTCCTGCTGGAGCCGTCCGAGCAACTTCAGGTGGGCGACCCAGTGACGCGGGCTGTCGACGTGCCCGTACATCATGGTCGACGTCGTCGGCATGCCCAGCTCGTGCGCGGTCCGGACCACCTCGACCCAGGTCGCGGCCGGCAACTTGCCCTTGGTGAGTACCCAACGGACCTCGTCGTCCAGGATCTCCGCTGCGGTCCCGGGCAGGGAGTCGACTCCGGCTTCGCTCGCGCCGCTCAGCCACTCCCGTATCGACAGGTTCGCCCTGGTAGCGCCGTTGACGACCTCCATCGGCGAGAAGGC
>JASBSH010000409.1 GCA_030149025.1 Actinomycetales bacterium
GTCGAAGATCGGCATCGCCCGCTCGACCAGCGACGTGTCGCCGCCGACCATCAGCCCGTAGCCCACGTCGAGCCCCCAGACTCCGCCGGAGACACCGCAGTCCAGGTAGCCGATGCCCTTGGCCGCGAGCAGCTCGCTGTGCACCTGGTCGTCGGTGTAGTGCGAGTTGCCGCCCTCGATCACCATGTCGCCCTCGTCGAGCATCTCGGCCAGGTCGTTGATGACACCCCGTGTCACCGGACCGGACGGCACCATGCTCCACACGATGCGGGGTGCGGGGACGGCCTTCACCATCGCGGCCAGGCTGTCGGCGTCACTCACGTCGGGGTTGCGGTCGTACCCGGTGACCTCGATTCCGGCGCGACGCAACCGCTCTCGCATGTTGCCGCCCATCCGGCCCAGGCCGACGAGACCGATGTGCATCCTGCGCTCCTTCGCGGTGGGCTACCGACTACACCTGTCGACTACTGGCTACGCCCGTCGAGTGTTGAGAAACCGACCACTCCAGGCTAGGTCAAGGCTAGGTCGGCGTACTCAGCCTGCCATCCGGACCGGCATGAGCAGGTAACGGAACCCGACGTCGTCCGAGCCGTCCGCCTCCGCCTGTCCGGTGAGGACCGCCGGCTTCGTCGGCTGCGTGAAGGACACGCGCACGAACGGCGTGGTCAACGCCTGCAATCCGTCGAGGAGGAACTGCGGGTTGAACGCGATGGCGATCTGCTCGCCGATCAGGACGGCCTCGAGCGCCTCGGACGCCTGGGCGTCGTCACCCTGGCCCGCCTCGAGCGTCACCTGGCCCTCGTCGAACGTGAGCCGGACCGGCGTGTTGCGCTCCGCGACCAGGGCCACGCGTCGTACTGCCTCGACGAGCGGTGTCGTCTCGACCACCGCGTGCACGGGCGACTCGGCGGGGAACAGCGCGCGGACCTTCGGGTACTCCCCGTCCACCAGCAGCGATGTCGTGCGGCGGCCGCCGGCCTCGAACCCGATGAGCTCCCGCCCACCGCCGGACGACAGGGCCAGCGTCACGTCGCCGCCGCCGATGGTCTTGGCGACCTCGGACAGGGTGCGGGCGCGGACCAACGCCACTGCGGAGGCGTCCGGGCTGGCCGGGCGCCACGGCAGCTCGCGCATCGCCAGGCGATAGCGGTCGGTGGACAGCAGGGTGAGCGTCTCGCCCTCGATCTCCATCCGGACGCCGGTGAGAATCGGCAGGGTCTCGTCGCGGCTGGCCGCGGTGGTCACCTGGCTGACCGCTTCGCTGAACAGGTCCCCCGCGACGGTGCCGGCGACGTCGGGCATCTGCGGCAGCGCGGGGTACTCGTCCACCGGCATGGTGAGCAGGCTGAACCGCGACGCACCGCAGGTGACCGACACCTTGGAGCCGGACTGCGTCACCTCGACGGGCTTGTTCGGCAGGCTCCGGGAGATCTCGGCGAGCAGCCTGCCGCTCACCAGCACTCTGCCCGGCTCCTCGACGTCGGCAGGTACCTCGACCCTGGCCGACACCTCGTAGTCGAAGCCCGACAGCACGAGAGCGCCCTGGGCGTCGGCTTCGAGCAGCAGGCCGGCGAGCACCGGCACGGGCGGTCGTGTCGGCAGCGAACGCGCCGTCCAGGTGACAGCCTCGGCGAGGACGTCGCGCTCCACGCGGAACTTCACGGCCACCGATCCCTTCTCGCGGCCCGGCCGGACCTAGGTCTGTTGTGCGAGTGCGTCCACGAGCAGCCGTGCTGGAACACACAAGCCTGCGGCGCAGACAGTACGGCAGACGCGGCGGCGCGATGAACCGGGTCGCTCACGCCCATGTGTCTGTCCGCCGTCTGCCACTGCCCGATCGGCGCAGTCTCGTGCGGTCCTGAAGACTTGTCGAGTCCTGCCGGCCCTGCTCATCCGTTTGTCCACCGATCGGCCCTGTGTGGATGTTCGCGGTTCAGACCTCTCCGTGAATGACAGGAACTTCGTCGTCGTCGGGGATGTGGAACCTGGGGACGAGGCGGCACCAGCGCAGGTGCCATGGCGTGTCGGCGTGTGGACCGGTTGGGTACGACGCGCCGGTCCCACTGTGGACGCCAGTGGACGACGGCAGCCTGCGCAGGTCCTGTCGTCCTGCCTCCACGGCCCATCCACAAAGTCCACAGGGTTTTCCACAACCTGTGTGAAAGGGGATGGCGGTGATGCAGCTGGGTCAGTGGCTGGGCAGGGCTGGGCTGGTGCTCGTCACCCTCGGTGCTGCTGCTTGATGCGGTTGGTGAGCTCGGTGACCTGGTTGTAGATGGAGCGGCGCTCCGTCATGAGCTCACGCACCTTCTTGTTGGCGTGCATCACGGTGGTGTGGTCACGGTTGCCGAAGGCCTGGCCGATCTTCGGCAGTGACATCTCCGTGAGCTCCCGGCACAGGTACATGGCGATCTGCCGGGCCGTGACGAGCACCCGGGACCGGGACGACCCGGACAGGTCCTCGATGGTGAGGCCGAAGTAGTCGGCGGTCTGCCCCATGATGGTCGCCACGGTGATCTCGCCGGCGTCGTCGTCGGTGATCAGGTCCTTCAGCACGATCTCGGCCAGGGCCAGGTCCACCTGCTGGCGGTTGAGGTTGGCGAACGCGGTCACCCGGATGAGGGCGCCCTCGAGCTCCCGGATGTTAGTGGTGATCTTGCTGGCGATGTACTCCAGCACCTCGTCCGGTGCCTGCAACCGCTCCCCGACCGCCTTCTTGCGCAGGATGGCGATCCGTGTCTCGAGATCCGGCGGCTGGACGTCGGTGATCAGGCCCCACTCGAACCGTGACCGCATCCGTTCCTCGAACCCGGACAGCTTCTTGGGCGGCAGGTCGGAGGTGATGACCACCTGCTTGTTCGCGTTGTGCAGGGTGTTGAAGGTGTGGAAGAACTCCTCCTGCGTCCCTTCCTTGCCCTGCAGGAACTGGATGTCGTCGATGAGGAGGACGTCCACGTCCCGGTAGCGGCGCTGGAACGCGCCCGCCCGCTCGTCGCGGATCGAGTTGATGAAGTCGTTGGTGAACTCCTCGGAGTTCACGTACCGCACCCGGATGCCCGGGTAGAGGTGCTGGGCGTAGTCACCGATCGCGTGGAGCAGGTGCGTCTTGCCCAGACCCGACTCGCCGTAGACGAACAGAGGGTTGTAGGCCTTCGCGGGCGCTTCGGCCACCGCGACGGACGCCGCGTGGGCGAAGCGGTTGCTGGCACCGATCACGAACGTGTCGAACGTGTACTTGGGGTTGAGCCGCGCCGGCTCGGCCTGACGCTGGGTCTCGCGCTCGCGCCGGGTGGGGACGCTGACGAGCGGTTGCCGTTGGTCGTGCGTGGCGTCGTCCAGCCGGACGCCGGCAGCGGCCGTGCCGACGCCGGAGGCTCCGGTGGTGCCGGACACGGTGCTCTCCGACTCGCGCGATCCACCGGACCCCAGGGGAGGGACCGCGGTCTGCCCTTCCGTCCGGCGGGGTTCGGTGTCGTGCTCGAAGGGTGACTCGATCGAGGAGTCCACGGTGACGGCAAGACGCACGGGCTGGCCGAGCTGCTGCGAGAGCGCCTGGGTGACGATATCCCTGGCGCGGTGCTCGAGCATCTCCTTCGTCAGCTCGTTCGGGACGGCGAACAGCGCGTTGTCCTCGAGCAGGCCGAGCGGGTGGACGAGGCGGATGAAGCCGAGGACCTGGGGGGTGAGCACGTTCCGTCCGGCCAGGTCACGCACGACCTCGCGCCATGCCTGAGGCAGGTCCGCCTGGTGCTCGGCCCGACGCTGGTCACCCACGCTATCCCCACCTCATCCCTCACGTCGTGCCGGGCGACAACAGTCCACAGGGTTGTCCACACCCTGTGAGTAGCGAGTCGCGGAACGCGATGTCGGCCTCGACATGGAGGCGAGCGGATCCGCCGGCGACGCTAACAACTCGGCCGCCCCTCGGACAAGGGACGTTCGGGCGTTCTCACCCGGGCAGGTCACTTCATGGCGATCATTCCGGTCGGTGACGGTTGCACGAGTGCTCGAAGGAGCAATGTACCGGCGAGCGGCGTGTCGGTGGAGGGCAGTGCCCACCGTTGGGGACGATCAGCGGTTGGACCTGTGATGGCTGGGGCGGTTCGGTGGGCGGTCCGCGGACCACGTGGCCGACGCGACGCAGCTCGCGGGCCGGTTTGACCCTGTGGCACGAGCGCACGTACCGTAATGAGGCCTGTTGTCGGCGGCCCCTGTCGCATGCCCACGCACGGCGTTTCTCTGCAAGGTTTGAACCAGATCAGGTCTTTGCCGGATCAGGTCTGGTCAGCTCAGCATGAAGCGGAGTTCGTGGAGCGTGGGCGTTCGGTGGTGGCCGACGATGACCGGCCTACTTGCCTGTGCCGTCGTTGGCGCACCTGACCCGTTGTGGAGCCGTCGTGAGCAAGCGCACCTTCCAGCCGAACAACCGCCGTCGGGCCAAGACCCACGGCTTCCGACTGCGCATGCGTACCCGTGCCGGCCGCGCCATCCTCGCGGCTCGCCGTCGCAAGGGTCGCGCCGAGATCTCGGCCTGAGCTGCCTGTCAAGGCAGTGGTCGCCGCACCCTCCGGTGCTTCCCAGCAGACACCGGATGCGCCGGTCAGCGGATTTCACCGCGGCCGTTCGCCGCGGTGCTCGCGCAGGTCGCTCCCGGCTGGTCGTCCACGTGGCACCGGCGGAGCCCTCGGCTTCCACCGCGGAGGCCGCGACGGTGGGTTTCATCGTGTCGCGGGCTGTGGGCAACGCCGCCGTCCGGAACCGTGTGAAGCGGCGACTCCGGCACTTGATGCGGGATCGGCTCGGTCAGGTCCCCGCCGGCTCGCGTGTCGTCGTCCGGGCCCTGCCTCCGGCCGCGGCCGCAACGAGCACCGAGCTCGCTTCGGATCTGGACGGCGCACTCGCGCGTTCGGTTTCCCGGCTCGCCTCCACCGGCGGATCCTGAAGACATGCGCCTGCGAGTGAGGCTCCGGCTGCCGCGCAGCGGCGGTGAGTGGTGGGCCCTGGCGCGCCGGTCGCCGGCGCTGGTACTGATCGGCCTGGTGCGCTGTTACCAGCTGGTCGTGTCACCACTGCTCGGGCAGACGTGCCGGTTCTACCCGTCCTGCTCGGCCTACGCCGTCGGCGCCCTGCGGGAGCACGGCGCCCTGCGCGGGACGTGGCTGACCGTCCGCCGGCTGGCGCGTTGCCACCCCTGGAACCCCGGCGGAGTGGACCCAGTTCCACCGCGACGTCCGGCAGGACCGGAGACCGAAGTGCCTCAGTCGGAGGCACATGTTTGCGACAGCGAGCCCCCATCACGGGCGAACGCTGCCTGAGCACAGGAGCACAGCTTGGACTTCTTCGCGTTCTTGAAGCCGATCGAGATCGCCGTGGCCTGGATCATGGTCCAGTTCCACTCCGCGCTCGCGGCGATGGGCATGCGCTCGGAGTCCGGCTGGACGTGGGCCCTGTCGATCGTCGGCCTGGTGATCGTCATCCGGATCCTGCTGATCCCCCTGTTCGTCAAGCAGATCAAGGCGTCTCGCGGCCTGCAGCTGATCCAGCCCGAGATGAAGAAGATCCAGGCCAAGTACAAGGGCAAGACGGATCAGGCATCGCGGCAGGCCATGACGCAGGAGACGATGGCGCTCTACAAGCGAACGGGCACGAACCCGTTCGCCTCCTGTCTGCCGATCCTCCTGCAGTCGCCGATCTTCTTCGCCCTGTTCCGGGTGCTGAACTACGGCATCCGCAGGGAGGAGGGCATCGGCGCCCTGACACCGGAGCTGGCCAAACAGGCCGGCGAGTCCACCCTCTTCGGCGCGAGACTCACCGACACGTTCCTCGGGTCGGACGCGCTGAACGTCAAGATCCTTACGGTCATCCTCATCATCCTGATGTCTGCGTCCACGTTCACGACGCAGAAGCAGCTGATGACGAAGAACATGCCGGCCGCCGCGCTGGACAACCCCTTCGCGCAGCAGCAGAAGATCCTGCTGTACGTCCTGCCGCTGATCTTCGCCGTCTCCGGCGTGAACTTCCCGATCGGCGTCCTCCTCTACTGGCTGACCACGAACGTGTGGTCCATGGGCCAGCAGCTGTTCGTGATCCGGCGGATGCCGGCACCGGGATCCGCGGCGGAGAAGGCCCTGGAGGAGCGCCGTGCGCGCAAGGGCAAGTCGATCCTGGGCTTCGGAGGTTCCGCAACCGCGACCGAAGCCGAACAGGCGGAGGAAGCGCCGGTGCAACCGCGTGGTCAGCGCGTGCAGCCCAAGCGCAAGGACAGGCAGCGCAAGGGCAAGAGCACGCGCCCCGCTGCTCCTGCCTCCCCGAGCACGCCGGCTGGCCCTGCGTCGTCCAACGCGTCGTCCGATCCGGCTGCTGATCGTGCCGACGGGAAGCCGGCCGCCGGCACAGCGGGCACGGCACCGCGCAGCGGCAAGCCGAAACGACCCTCGACGGGCAAGCCGACCGGCCGCTGAGCGGTCCGGGCACCGCTAGGTCGCCCTCGAAGACCGGTTCCCCAAGCACATCAGCCGGGAAGCAGAACGTGGACCAGTACGTGAACCAGCAGCTCGGACCAGTACGTCGAACGAGGGTCTTCGACGAGTACTGACTCCGCCTCCCCTTTGACCGGGCCGCAGATGCGGCCGACCCGGATGTCGCGGCGCAGCCGCACACCTGCAAGGAGCGATTTCAATGAGCGACCAGCCCAGCGTCGACGCGCCGGAGGGCCCATCCCAGACTCCTGTTCCCGCGCAGGGTGAGGCCCTGATCGCCCGGTCCTCGACGGCGGATATCGCGTCCGTCGACGAGCCAGGTACCGTCGACGAGACGGAAACCGTGGACGAGGGCGCCAAGGACGCCGGCGACGGGGGCACCGATGAACGGCCGGCCAAGAGGCCCCTGCGTGAGCGACTCGAGGAGGAGGGGGACGTCGCGGCGGACTATCTCGAGGAGCTCCTGGACATCGTCGACCTCGACGGAGACATCGACATCGACGTGGAGAACGGAAGGGCCTCGGTCTCCATCATCGCCGACCGGGTGTCGACCCGGTCCCTCCGCAGACTGGTCGGTACCGACGGTGAGGTGCTGGAGGCGCTGCAGGAACTGACCCGCCTTGCCGTTCAGGCACGCACCGGTGAGCGCAGCCGGCTGATGCTCGACATTGCGGGACACCGCGCCGCACGTCGTACCGAGCTCGAAGGTGTGGCAGCGCGCGCCGTCCGGGAGTGCCAGCAGTCGGGTGCGCCGGTCCCGCTGGAGCCGATGTCGGCGTTCGAGCGCAAGGTCGTGCACGACGCAGTTGCCGCAGCCGGTCTGCGCAGCGAGTCCGAGGGCGAGGAGCCCCAGCGCCGTGTCGTCGTCCTGCCCGCGGCGGCCGACTGAGGCTCTCGTAGAGTCGGGGCCATGTCGCCCTCCCCACGCCCGCGGCACCGGCCACCCGTCGCGGGTGGCCGGGCCGTTTCACGTGGAACGCCAGCAGGGGGCGCCGGACGACGTCGAGGGGACGCGTCCGGCAAACCGGCGGGCGCGCAGCGGGACCCGGCGCCTGTGCCCGGCGAGGTTCCACGTGAAACGGAGTCAGCACCGGCGGTACCGGAGCCGCGACCGGCGGCGGCCGAGCCGATCTTCGGCGAGCGCCTTGCGTTGGCGCAGCGGTTCGCCGGTCACCTGTGCACCACAGGCGTTGAGTGGGGCCTCATCGGACCTCGAGAAGTTCCCCGGATCTGGACCAGGCACATCCTCAACTGCGCCGTCGTCGGTGAGCTGATGCCGGCGAACGCTTCCGTGATTGACGTCGGTAGCGGTGCCGGGTTACCCGGCCTGGCGTTGCTGATCGCGCGACCCGACCTTCGGATGACGCTCCTGGAGCCGTTCGAGCGTCGCACCGAGTGGTTGGCGCTGGTCGCCCGGGACCTCGGCCTCGATGTTCGCATCGTTCGCGCACGTGCCGAGGACATCGCCGGAGGCGAGAAGGCTGCGGTGGTGACGGCGCGAGCAGTGGCCCCCTTGGAACGGCTGGCACGCTGGGGGCTCCCACTGGTCGAGCCGGGTGGCGAGCTGCTTGCGATCAAGGGGCGCACCGCCCAGCAGGAAGTCGACACGTCCCGTGAGCAGATGCGACGACTCGGTGCCAGGGACGTGGCGGTCGTCCAGTGCGGCGCGGGCCTCCTGGCCACGCCCACAACCGTCGTGCGGGCGAGATCGAGGGACCGCTCCTCGGCGGCCAGGCAAGGCCGGCGTGGCGGTCGGGCGTGAACGGTGCCGGGGGAACCGGAGCCGGTGGGCTTCCGGAGCGATCAAGAGAAGGGGTGTCAGTGACGGACGCCGATGAGCCGGTTCACGACGACAGCGGCCTCGGGTGGCCAAGCACTGCGTGGACTCCCGCCACTGACCCGCTGGGCTGGCCAAACCCTCCCGAGAAAGGTTCCGGACGCGTTTCACGTGGAACCGCCGCGTCGCTGCCGGGAGAACCGGGCTTGACCGGCGAGAGTGGAGACGTGACGACCGTCAGTGCCCCGGGCACCACCGGCGACAGGATCGAGGCCGATGGGGGAACGGTAGCCACCGGGCCATCGCCGGGCGGTGCAGTGGCTACCCCGGGCGCCGCGGGTCGGGGCGCGGACCCCTCGGGCAACGTGGCACCGCACAGCGTCACCGCCGCAGGTCTTGCCGCTGCCAGCGCGGCCACGGGCAGTGCTGCTTCGTCGAGTGAGGATCCCGACACTGCAGGGCCCAACAGCGTTGCCGAAGAGGAGGCCCGGCGGGCGGCGCTGGCAGCGTCGATCCCGGTGATGGATGAATCCACACCGCTCGCGCAGGAGATCGCGGAGAACGCACGTCGCAGGATCGACCTCGCGGGGCGCAGATTCCCGAAACCGCCCAGGACGCGGGTCCTCACGGTGGCGAACCAGAAGGGTGGCGTCGGTAAGACGACCACCACCGTGAACATCGCCGCGGGTCTGGCTCAGGCGGGCCTGAACGTCCTGGTGTTGGACAACGACCCGCAGGGCAACGCATCCACGGCCCTGGGGATCGATCACCACTCTGAGGTCCCCAGTCTCTATGACGTGCTCGTGGACGGTATGCCCTTGGCTGACGCGATCCAGCCGTGTCCGGATGTACCGAACCTGCTGTGTGCCCCCGCAACCATCGATCTGGCAGGCGCGGAGATCGAGCTCGTGTCGATGGTTGCACGTGAAACCCGACTGCGCCGAGCACTGGAGCAGTACTTGGACGTGCGGGACCAGCAAGGCCTGCCGCGGATCGATTACGTGCTCGTGGACTGCCCACCCAGCCTCGGACTGCTGACCGTGAACGCGTTCGTCGTCGGCCGTGAGGTGCTTATCCCGATCCAGTGCGAGTACTACGCCCTGGAAGGGCTGAGCCAGCTCCTGAGGAACATCGAGCTGATTCGGGCACACCTCAACCCCGAGCTCCACGTCTCGACCATCCTCCTGACCATGTACGACGGACGGACGCGGTTGGCGGCGCAGGTCGCCGACGAGGTGCGCACGCACTTCCCCGACGTGGTGCTTGAAACCACGATCCCTCGTTCGGTGCGGATCTCCGAGGCGCCGAGCCATGGTCAGACGGTGATGACCTACGATCCCGGCTCGAGTGGTGCTCTCTGTTACCTCTCCGCGGCACGGGAACTCGCGGAACGTGGCGCGCAGTCCCCTCCCGCGGGGGCGACCGACACAGCGGAAACGACGCAGCCATCAGCGTCGACGCAGACGTCGCGGCAGGTACCAACCGAGATCCCGCAGGGGACAAGCACCGCCAGCCAGGTCGTGCAGGATGCACGCACTGACGCACATCCGACACACGCCGCCGGTGGCGAGAGCAAGGAGAAGCTGTGAGCGACAAGCGACGGGGGCTGGGACGTGGTCTCGGGGCTTTGATTCCCAGTGCACCCAGCCAGCGGCCAGCGGGGGAACGTCCTGTCGACGTCTTCTTCCCCGAACGTGACGGTGGTTTCACGGGAAACAACGCGAAGCCCGCTGATGGCACCGTCGAGCAGACCGGGACAGCCGGGTCCGGTTCGGCGGACGGTGCAGCGGACGGTGCAGCGGACGGTGCAGCGGCGGAGCGCGTCGGCGATCGGACAGTCGACGGGGCTGACGGCAACGGGGCTGACGGCAACGGTGCTGACGGCAACGGTGCGGCTGCCGACCCGGCGGCGCCGGACGGTCTCGTTCCCGTTCCCGGCGCGCACTTCGCGGAACTGCCACTGGCGCAGATCACCCCGAACCCCCGCCAGCCGCGTGAGGTGTTCGACCCCGAGGCCCTCGCCGAGCTGGTCCACTCGATCCGGGAGATCGGCGTCCTGCAGCCGATCGTCGTGCGCCGTGTCGATGGCCCGCCGCCCGAGGGATTCGACGGCGACCCGGAGGCCCCGCGCTACGAGGTCGTCATGGGCGAGCGCCGGTGGCGCGCCAGCCAGGAGGCCGGGCAGACCACCATTCCTGCGATCGTCCGGGACACCACGGACGACGACATGCTGCGTGACGCGCTGCTGGAGAACCTGCACCGCAGCCAGCTGAACGCCCTGGAGGAGGCGGCGGCGTACCAGCAGCTGCTCGACGACTTCGGCTGCACGCACGACGAGCTGGCGCAGCGGATCGGACGCAGCCGCCCGCAGATCAGCAACACGCTGAGGCTCATGAAGCTGCCACCGCACGTGCAGCGCCGGGTTGCTGCCGGAGTGCTGTCCGCCGGGCACGCGCGGGCGCTTCTGGGGATGACCGACGCGGCAGCCATGGAGCGGCTGGCGCAGCGGATCGTGGCGGAGGGCCTGTCGGTCCGCACCACTGAGGAGATCGTCGCGCTCGGGGACGCCGAGGGCGACCAGCCGGTGACGCGTCGACGCGCACGCCCCGGGGACCGTCACGCCGCGCTGGACGAGCTGGCCTCCCGGCTCTCGGACCGGTTCGACACCCGCGTGAAGATCGCTCTGGGGCAACGCAAGGGCAAGGTCACCATCGAGTTCGCGACCGTGGACGACCTCAACCGGATCGTCGGCGTCCTCGCCCCGGGCGAAGACGGACTGTTCCGCGGCCCGGCTGCGACGGACGGCGGCTGAGCCGTCAGCCGTGGCTGATGGCGGCCTCGACGAGCTGTCGGTACAGCTTGCCCAGATCGTGTCCGGCCCCCTGCGCGGCCTGCGGGAGCAATGACACCTCCGTCATCCCCGGTGCCACGTTGGCCTCGAGGAACCAGGGCACACCGCGGGAGTCCACGATGAAGTCGAACCGAGCGATGTCCCGCAGGCCGAGGCCGCGGTACGCGGCGAGCGCATGCTCCACCACGACGTCGCGAGTCTCCTCGTCGAGACGGGCGGGCACGAAGTACTCCGTCCGTCCGGTGTTGTAGCGGGCGTCGTAGTCGTACGGGCCGCCGGCGGTCTGGATCTCCACGAGCGGGAGCACCGTGGGGCCCTCGCCGAGGTCCACCACACTGGCCGCGACCTCGCGGCCGGTCACCGCCCGCTCGACCAGCGCCTCGTCCCCGTAGGCGAAGCAGTCGACCATGGCACCGGGTAGCTGCGCCGGATCCTCCACGACACTGACGCCGAGGGCGGAACCGCCCCGCGCGGGCTTGACGGCGAGCGGCATCCCGAGACGAGCGCGCAGCATCTCGAGCAGATCGGCCGCTCCGAGCTCCCGGAACACGGAGTGGGGGAGAGCCACGGACTCGGGAGTCGGGACACCGGCCCGCTGCACGACGGCCTTCGCGATCGGCTTGTCCCACGTGTGACGGCAGGCGGTGGGCACGGACCCGACGTAAGGGACGCCGGCGAGCTCCAGCACCTCGCGCACGGATCCGTCCTCTCCGGTCGCACCGTGCAGGAGCGGCCAGACGACGTCCGGCCGGTGGTCCTGCAGCTCGGCCAGGACGCGCTCGTCGAGGTCACTGACGTGGACGTCACAGCCGGCCGAACGCAGCATGTCCGCCACGCGCCGGCCGGACCGCACGGAGATCTCCCTCTCGTGGGTCAGTCCACCGGCGACGATCAGGACGCGGGGGTGCGTCAGGGCAGTCATGGCCTCTTCTCCGACTCTCGAAAACCGTTGTGCAGGAAGACAAGCCGCACTACTGAAGGTCCGGACCGGGAGACTCCACTCCCTGCCGTCCGGGCACCCCGGGGATCCCCCCCGTCGTGGCATCGGCGCCGAACGTCCCGCGGACCGTCAGCTCGCCGTCCACCACCGCGGCGAGCCGCCGGACACCCTCGCGGATGCGTTCCGGTTCGGGGTAGCAGTACGACAACCGCATGTGCGAGCGCCCGTCGTGCGTGGCGTCGTCCGCACCGTCTGTGCGACCGGCGTAGAACGCCGTGCCGGGTACGTAGGCGACCCGCTCGGTAACGGCCCGCGGCAGCATCGCCTTGGCGTCCAGACCCTCCGGCAGCTGGAGCCACACGTAGAACCCGCCGTCGGGCACGGTCCAGCTGGACCGGGGCATGAGGTCCTCCAGAGCGGCCAGCATCGCGTCACGCCGCTCGCGGTACAGCTCGCGATACAGCTTGATCTGGTGGCGCCAGTCGTGCTGCTCCAGGTAGCGGCGCACCAGCGCCTGGCTGAACGCGCTGGGGCACAGGATCGCGGACTCGCTGGCGAGCACCAGCTTGTCGCGCACAGCGTGCGGTGCCAGCGCCCAGCCGACCCGCAGGCCCGGCGCGAAGGTCTTGGAGAAGGACCCGAGGTACACCACCTGCTCGGGGTCGAGGCTGCGCAGCGCCGGCAGCGGCCCGGAGTCGAATCCGAGCAGCCCGTACGGGTTGTCCTCCAGCACCAGGACGCCGTGGCGGCGGGCGATCTGGAGGACCTGCGGCCGCCGCTCGGGGGACAGCGTGACGCCGGCGGGGTTGTGGAAGTTCGGGACGGTGTACAGGAACTTCACCTTCCGGCCCTCGCCGGCGAGCCGGCCCAGGGTCGCGTCCAGCAGCTCGGGGACGAGCCCGTCGGCGTCCATCGGCACATGGACGACGTCCGCCTGGTAGGCCTTGAAGACCCCGAGCGCGCCCACGTAGCTGGGCGCCTCCGCGACGATGACGTCGCCGGGGTCGATGAAGATGCGGGTCACGAGGTCGAGCGCTTGCTGGGACCCCGTGGTCACGACCACGTCGTCCGCGTGGCCGGAAATCTGTTCCAGCTCCATGACGTCGAGGATCGCCTCGCGCAGCAACGGGTCGCCCTGCCCCGAGCCGTACTGCAGAGCGGTGGTGCCGTGGTCGCCCAGCAGGTCCGCGGCGAGGTGACCCACGGCGTCCATCGGGAGCGCGGCCAGGTTCGGCATCCCCCCGGCCAGCGACACGACCTCCGGCCGGCTGGCGACGGAGAACAGGGCACGGATCTCGGAGGCACTCATCCCCGCCGTGCGCGCGGCGTAGTGGTCGGCCCACTGGTCGAGCCGGTTGCCGGCAGCGTGGTTGCCGGCAGCGTGGTTGATGTCGTGCTGCATGGGTACCGCCGTCTCTGGTGTGGCAGGGAAGCGGGCCTTCACCCCGGTCGGGCCCCGTCCTACGATGGCCCCGTCAGTGGCCGGCCCGCCGCACCGGTACGGGGAGTCTCCCATGAAGCTCGTCAAGATCGTCGTCACGGGGCTGCTCGTCGGTGCCGTGGCGGCGTTCGTGGCAGCGCTCCTGCGGCCCCGTCGTACCCTGCCGGAAGGGGCCTACGACCCGTGGCAACCTCCGGCCCGCGAACCTGTCGCCTTCCGCTGACGGAGTGCCCGGATGTCCCGTCGGCTCGCGCCGCTCACCCTCGACACGCTCGGTGACCTGCCGGACCGCTGCCGCAACTGCGTGTTCTGGGAGCTCGACCCCGTCGCCGCCGAACGGGCGGTCGCCGTCGGGGACCCGGCCCTCGACAAGGAGGCCTGGCTGTCCTCGGCGCTGCTCGAGTGGGGATCCTGCGGCCGGGTGGCGTACGTGGACGACGTCCCCGCGGGCTACGTCGTCTACGCCCCGCCGGCTTTCGTGCCCCGCTCGCTCGCCTTCCCGACGTCCCCTGTGAGCGCGGACGCGGTGCTGCTCATGAGCGGTCACGTCGTTCCGGAGTTCCGGGGCGGGGGGCTGGGCCGGATGCTCGTGCAGGGAGCGGCGAAGGACCTCACGCGCCGAGGGGTCCGGGCGATCGAGGCCTTCGGCAGCGCGCAGGACGTCCCGGCCGTGTGCGTGGTGCCGGCCGACTTCCTGCTGTCGGTGGGGTTCAAGACGGTCCGGCCGCACCACCGGTACCCGCGGCTGCGGCTGGACCTGAAGACCGCGTTGTCGTGGCGTGAGGACGTCGAGACGGCGCTCGAGCGCATTCTGGGCAGCGTGCGGGCGCCGGTGCTCACGCCCCGCTGACTGTCTTCGGCGTCCCGTCAGGAGCCGGTCGAACTGTCCTCGTCGGCCAGCCGCGCCCGCAGGTCGCGCACGTCGAGCGTGCCGGTGTCCACGTCGGCGTCCTCGGGCAGGAACAGTCGCTGGACGGCGGCGAGCAGCGCCTCGGCGCACAGGTCACGGAACCGGGGGTCGGCCAGGCGCTGTGCGTCGCCGGCGTTGCTGAGGTAGCCGAGCTCCACCCGCACGGCCGGCATGCTCGTCGCCCTCAGCAGCAGGTCGGTGCGGGGGTGGCTGCGACAGTCGAGCAGGTCGGTCCGGGCTACGAGCTCGCGCCGGACGAGACCCGCCAGCCGCTCGCCGACGGCGGACACCTGGCCGCCCGGCCTGCCCCAGAAGAACGTCGCGACGCCCTGGCCCTTGCCATTCGCCGTGGCGTCGCAGTGCAGGGAGAGGAACACCTCCCCGTGCACCTGGTGGGCGAGGTCGGCCCTTTCCTGGGCGGTCGGGTTCTGACCGGGCCCGCGGGTCAGCACCGCCGTCACCCCGAGGGCGGACAGGCGGCCCTCCAGTCGCTGCGCGAGGTCCATCACGACGTCCGCCTCGCTCAGCCCGTGTGCGACCACACCCTGGTCGTCGCCGCCGTGGCCGGGGTCGATGACGACGACCCGCCCCACGAGGCTGTTGCCGGTCGCGGCGACCCAGCCACGTGCTCTGAGCGCCCCGACGTCCCCACCACTCACCGTGCGCGCAAGCTGGCCCAGCGCCCGGAGCGTGTCGGGCCCGCAGGTGCCGTCGGGCGCCAGGCCGACGGACCGCTGCAGCTCACGGACGGCCCGTTCGGTCTCGGGCCCGAAGACGCCGTCGGCCCGGCCTGAGAAAAGGCCGAGCTCCAGCAACCGCCCCTGCAGGTCGATGACGTCGTCGC
>JASBSH010000411.1 GCA_030149025.1 Actinomycetales bacterium
AGCCGTCGGCGCCCGTCAC
Source organism: Actinomycetales bacterium (assembly GCA_030149025.1). GTDB lineage: Bacteria > Actinomycetota > Actinomycetes > Actinomycetales > BWSM-131 > BWSM-131. Next base: position 20 of record JASBSH010000411.1, read on the forward strand.
GGTGTCGCCCCGGTGAGCCAACGGCCACGGAGCAGGACGAGCACGGCCACGGACACGGCGAGCAGCAACAGGGACAGCACTACCGCCGCGGACGGCTCGGTCTCCAGGGCGAGGTAGACCTCGAGCGGCATCGTCCGCGTGACGCCGGGGAAGCTGCCGGCGAAGGTGATCGTCGCCCCGAACTCCCCCAGGGCTCGCGCGAAGCAGAGCACCGCGCCGGCCGCGACGCCGGGGAGCACCAGCGGCAGCGTGACCCGGCGGAACACCAGCCATCGCGACGCACCGAGGGTGGCGGCGGCCTCTTCGTACCGCCGGTCGGCGCCGCGCAGGGCGCCCTCGACGGAGACGACGAGGAACGGCATGGCGACGAACGCCTCTGCGATGACCACGGCCGCGGTGGTGAACGGGAGGCTGATGCCGAACCACGTGTGCAGCGTCTCCCCCAGCACGCCGCGTCGGCCGAGGAGCATCAGCAGGGCGACACCGCCCACAACCGGTGGCAGCACCAGCGGCACGGTGACGAGCGCACGGACCATCCGCAGACCCGGGAATTCGGCGCGTGCCAGCACCCACGCGAGCGGTACTCCGAGCAGGAGGCAGAGCAGGGTGGCGAGGGTTCCGGAGACGAGTGAGAGCCTTAGCGCGTCGACGACACCCGGCGCGGTGACCAGGCGCGGCAGGGATCCCCAGGGCGTCCGGAGGAGAAGGGCGACCAGGGGCAGCACCAGGAACGCGAAGCCGAGGATCGCAGGCGGCCACAGGGCGGGCGCCACGGCACTGCGTCGCCGCGGTTGCACCGTGCCGGTGCTGCTCACGGCTGGACGAATCCGGCGCGCAGCAGGGTGCTGCGGCCCTCGGGCGAGACCACCAGGTCGACAAACGCCCGGGCGGCGTCAGCGTTCGGCGCATCCTCGAGCACGGTGATCTCGTAGTCGTTGACCGCCTCCTTGGCCGGGGGCACGGCGATCCCCTCGACGGACCTGCCGGCCGCCTGCACGTCCGTCCGGTACACCAGACCGGCGTCCACCTCGCCCAGCCGGACCTTGCTCAGCACCGCCTTGACGTCCTGCTCGAGGGTGTCCGGCGCGGGCTCGACCCCGGCGGCCCGGAAGAGCTGCGTCGCGGCGGCGCCACACGGCACTTGCTGGGCGCACAGCGCCACGGTCCTGCTGGGGTCGCCGAGATCGGCCAGCCCGCGCACTCGACCCGGGTTGCCCGGGGGTACGGCGATCTGCAGCTCGTTGCGAGCGAAGACGACCGGGCGACCGGCACTCGCCCCGGCCTTCGAAGCCGTCTGCATGGTGGTCGTGTCCGCCGAGGCGAAGACGTCCGCCGGCACTCCGGCCAGGACCTGCTGGGCCAGGCCGGAGCTCCCGCCGTAGCTCACGACCACGTCCACCCCTGGGTGCTGCGCCTCGAAGGTCTTCGCCAGCTCGTCGAACACCCCCGACAGTGACGCGGCCGCCAGCACCGTCACCCGCCCCGACAGCCGCGACTCACCCGTCCCCCCGGCGACCCCAGGCCCGGACCCGGTGCCGCACGCACCCAGCAGGGCCACACCGGCCACCGCCGCGGCCAGGACGCCGAAGCCGCGACGTGCGTGGCGCCGTCCATTGAGATGGCGCCGTCCGCGTCCTGCGCCGTGGAGCGCGAGCGGCGCCCTCACGTGGGGACCTCCACGACCACCTGCGTCGACTTGACCGACGCGACCGTCACGACGCCGGGTTCGAGCCCGAGCTCGTCGCACGCTTCCCGGCTCATCAGCGAGACCACCCGGAACGGGCCGCACTGCATGTCCACCTGGGCCATCACCGTGTCCTTGGTGACCTTGGTGACGATCCCCCGAAACCGGTTGCGAGCCGACTCGCGCACGGACCCGTCCGTCGGCTCGTCCGCGAGCTCCTGCGCGAGCCGGGCGAGGTCGGCGCCGTCGACGACCTTGCGGCCACCCTCCCCCGCGCCGGCCCGGAGCCGGCCGGCCTCCACCCAGCGGCGGACGGTGTCGTCGCTGACCCCGAGCAGCCTGGAGGCGTCGCTGATACGCAGTTGCGGCACTACGACACGATAACCGCCGCAGATGCGGCTGAACAGGGGTGGATGGGGCTGATCGAGCGACTCCAGCCGGCACCCACGAGAATCTCTGCCGTGGAAGCGTCGCGTCGCGCGTGGCTCGTCTGGGGTGTCGGCCTCGCCGCGTACATCGTTGCGGTGCTGCACCGCACCTCGCTCGGCGTTTCGGGGCTGGAGGCGGCGCGACGGCTGGACGCCAGCGCGAGCGTCGTCGCGATGTTCGCGGTGCTGCAACTGCTCGTCTACGCGGCGATGCAGATCCCCGTCGGTGTCCTGCTCGACCGGTTGGGCGCCCGCCGGATGATCGTGACCGGTGGGCTGCTGATGGCCGGCGGTCAGGTCCTGCTCGCGTTCGCGGAGGCCGTCGGCACCGCCATGGTGGCCCGCGTGCTCGTCGGCATGGGCGACGCGATGACGTTCGTCAGCGTCCTGCGGCTGGTCCCGGCGTGGTTCCCGGCGCGCCGGGTGCCGGTCGTCACCCAGCTGACGGGCCTCATCGGCCAGTTCGGCCAGGTGCTCAGCGCAGTGCCGCTCGTGGCCCTGCTCAGCCAGCGCGGCTGGACCACCGCCTTCACCTCCGCCGCGGCACTCGGTCTCGTGATCACCGTGGCGGCCGCCGCCACCGTCAGGGACGCACCGGCGGGCGGAGCGCTGGGTGGTGCCGCCCCGCCGTCCGGCTCAGTGATGCACGACGTCGCGCAGGCCTGGCGGCACCCCGGCACCCGCCTCGGGATGTGGACGCACTTCACCACCCAGTTCTCGGGGGCGGTGTTCGCCCTGCTGTGGGGGTTCCCGTTCCTGGTGTCCGGCCAGGGCCGCTCCCCCGCCGAGGCCAGCACCCTGCTCACCGTCACCGTCGTCGCCGGGGTGCTCGTCGGCCCCCTGCTCGGTGTGCTCGTGCAAAGGCACCCGCTCCGCCGGTCGTGGCTCGTGATCGGAGTCGTCGTCGTGAACGTTGTGGTGTGGACGGCGGTGCTCGGCTGGCCCGGCCCTGCGCCGATGTGGCTTCTCGTGACGCTGATGGTCGCCCTGGCCATGACGGGCCCGGGGTCGATGATCGGCTTCGACTTCGCCCGCACGTTCAACCCGCCGAACAGGCTCGGGACGGCGACAGGCATCGTCAACATCGGCGGTTTCGTCGCGTCGCTGGTCACCATCTACCTCATCGGCCTGGTCCTGGACCTGCGGGCCGGCGGCGCGCGGGGATTCACCTTCGAGGACTTCCGCGCCGCGATGTCCGTCCAGTACGCGATCTGGGCCTTCGGGCTGTTCGGGATCCTGATGGCCCGGCGCAAGGTGCGTCGCCGGATGGCGGAGGCCGGGGTCGTGGTGCCGCCCATCAGGGAGGCGATCGCCCGACGGCGCAGGGCGTCGCGGCAGGAGAACCGCGGGGATCGGGGGCGTTGACTGCGCAGGTGGCGTTGACTGCGCAGGTGGCGGTTTCGCCGCTCGTGACCGCCACCTGCGCAGTCAAGGGCGTGCAGACCGCGCTGCCGAGGTCGCCTCCGACTGCACCACGGGAGCGGGTTCCACGCCGGCCAGCTCGGCGAGCGCGAGGGCGTCGAACGGCGCGAACCCTTTGGCGTCGTTGTCGAAGTACACGTACACGTCACGGTCGTCGTCGACCCAGGCCCTCACACGAGCGGCCCACTGCTCCAGCGCCTCCCCGCTGTAGCCGCTCGCGTAGAGCTCGGTGTCGCCGTGCAACCGGGCGTAGGCGAAGTCGGCGGTCCGCACGTCGGCGAAGGGCCACGTGCCCGGCGAGTCGGCCACCACGAGCGCGACGCCGTAGCGCCTCAACAGGTCCAGCGCCTCGGTGGTGAGGAAGCTGTCGTGCCGCACCTCGAGGGCGTGACGGATCCGACGGTCGGCGTCGGTGGTCGTCCAGTCCCTGCCGTCCAGGCGCTCATCGTGCCGCCGGGCCAGCGCGGCGGCCGCCGATGTGCTGTACGGCAGCAGTTCGAGTAACCCCTCCACGCGCTCGGCGTCGAAGGACACGCTGGCCGGGAGCTGCCACAGCACGGGGCCGAGCTTCGGTCCGAGGGCCAGAACCCCGGAGGCGAAGAAGTTCGCGAGGGGCGCCCCTACGCCGGCCAGCTTCTTCATGTGCGTGATGAACCGGCCGCCCTTGACGGCCAGGACGAAGTCGTCCGGCGTCTCAGCCGCCCACCGGACGTAGCTCTCCGGTCGCTGCAGCGAGTAGAAGGACCCGTTCACCTCGGCGGTGTTCAACCGCGTCGAGAGATACTCCAGCTCACGGCGCTGCGCGAGCCCCTTCGGGTAGAACCGGCCACGCCAGCCGGCGTACCGCCAGCCCGAGGTGCCGATGCGCACCTGCCGGCCCCGCGCCGTCCCGCCCACTCACGTCACGCACCCGACCCGGGCACCGGCGGCCGGACGTCGAACCGCAGCAACGCACCGATGCCGCCGGGGAGGACGTTCTCGCCCTCGACCAGCTCGATCGCCGCATCCTGGGCGACCAGGGCACGGACCAGGACGTCGTCGGCCCGGTCCTCGACCGGGTGACGGGCCCCGAGGGCCTCCACCTCCTCGCGGGTGGAGCCGATCTGCAACGGCTCCTCCCCCGCCCAGAGCCTCAGATCGGAGGAGGGGTCGTCGTGCAGCAGCAGCGTCTCCACCGAACCGCCCCGAGCAGCCGCCACGACGGCGTCGAGACCGGACGCGACGTTCGTGTCCTTGCCCTTCGCCTCGGTGTAGCGGGCCAGCACCTCACCCATGCGGGCCTGCAGCCGTTGGATGAGCAGCTCGTCGATGCGCTGCTGGAAAACCTTCTCGTCCTTGCCTTCCGGCCTGCCGCCGCCCTCGAGCTTCACCACGCGCGACCGGCTGTCCGGGTCGAGCCGCTCGAGCAGCCGGGAGGTCGCCTCGGGATCGCCCGACACGACGATCACCTCGGGGTGGTGCTGGTCGAACACCTTGGTCACGTCGGTCGCGACGGCGTCGGCGTTGCGGTCCCAGGAGTCCTGGACCCGGTTGCGGTAGCGCCGGTGCGACCAGCCGCCACCACCGACCGCGTGGAGCACCTCGTGCCCACCCTCGACCTCGTGCTGCTCACCGGACACCGAGTACGGTTCGACGACGGTGACCTCTGCACCGGCCCGGTCGACCTCGACCACCGCGTACCCGATCGCGCCGCCCATGCCACGGAGCAGTGGCATCAGGTGCGGTACCTGGCCGTAGTGACCGCTGTCGCGCCGCGGCCGCCGCGTCGTCATCTGGTCGACGACCACGCCCTCGGGGCCGGCGACGACACTGCGCCCGGCCTCTCCGCGGCGGTCCGTCTGGGACAGCATCCTGCCCTCGACCTGGTCTACCAGCTCACCGGGCGCACCCTGCTCCTCGAGCTGGCGTCGCACCGCCTGCCAGCGCAGGTCGATCTCGTGGGCCGCGTCCTCGCTGTCACGGGACACGTCGAGGTGCGCGGAGACGAACGGTCCGGGGCCGCTCACGGCCGGCTGCAGCCAGGCCAGGTCCATCAGGTCCTCCTCCTACTGCTGCTGCTTCTGCTTCTGCTTCGAGATCGGGACTCGTGATCACCGGTGGGACTCACCAACGTAACGCGACGCGCCTGCCTCCGCCGTTCGGGCGATCGGCCTACGGTTCGCCTACCGTGGGCTGCCATGACGCATCAGGCTGCCATGACGCATCAGAATGTGACGTTCCCCTGCACCAGCCCGTCCGGTGAGGCGCACGGGTACCTCGAAGAGCCGGAGGGCGGCAAGGGTCCGGGGCTGATCGTCATCCAGGAGTGGTGGGGCCTCGATGAGCACATCGCTGACCTCGTCCGGCGGTTCGCCGGCGAAGGCTTCGTCACGCTTGCACCGGACCTGTACGGGGGCACCACCGTCCACGACCGTGAGGACGCGGCGAGGATGGCGGCCAGGCTCCCGGTCGACCAGGCGGTGGCGGACCTGGCGGGGGCGGTCGACTACCTGCTCGGCCTGGACGCCGTCACCTCGTCCACCGTCGGCGTCGTCGGGTTCTGCATGGGCGGTGCGTTCGTGCTGCGCCTCGCGGCGCGAGCGGGCGACAAGGTGAGCGCAGCCGTCCCGTTCTACGGCCGCCCTGACCCGGCGATCGACTACTCAGGCCTTCGTGCAGCCGTGCAGGGCCACTACGCCGAGCACGACCGCTCCATCAGCCGGGACGACGTGGTCACGATGGCCACGACGATAAGGCTCCAGTCCGGTGTGGTCCCTGAGATCCACTGGTATCCCGCAGGTCACGCCTTCATGAACGACCAGCGCCCCGCCCACGACCGGCACTGTGCGGCGCTGGCGTGGTCACGCGCCGTGGAGTTCCTGCGCGAGAACGTGAGCTGACGCAGCGCCCGCCCCCGCTGCGACCGCCGGCGAGGCAGCCAGCATCTGGACGGCCATGGTCGTGACAGCGACCAGCGCAGGGCCGAGCGGCACGTCGAGCTTGAGACTCGCGCAGTCGTCGCCGCGGGTCACGCCCTGGTTCACGATCGCTACAGGCAGAGCGTGTTTCGCCGCGTGCCGGACGAAGCGAAGCCCGGACATGACGGTCAGCGAGGAGCCGAGGACCACCACGCTGCGGGCGCGTTGAACCATCTCGTAGCACCGCTGCACCCGATCCTTGGGCACGTTCTCGCCGAAGAACACCACGTCCGGTTTCAGCACCCCGCCGCAGTCCCGGCAACCGACGATCCGGAACGCCCGCACCACGTGGTCGGGCAGGTCCACGTCACCGTCGGGGTTCACCTGCCGGACCCTGTCAGCCAGTTCCGCGAAGCCGGGGTTGGCGGCGTCGAGCCTGCGTCCCAGCTCGCGCCGGCTCGTTCGCTGCCCACAGTCCAAGCACACCACCAGGTCGAGCGTCCCGTGCAGGTCGACGACGTCGGTGGCGCCGGCAGCCTGGTGGAGTCGGTCCACGTTCTGGGTGATGACGCCGTCCACCAGGCCGAGCCGCTGCCAGGTGGTGACGGACCGGTGTCCGTCGTTCGGCCGCGCCTGCCCGATCAACCGCCAGCCGAGGTGGCTCCGCGCCCAGTACCGCTGACGGCCCGGTTCGCTGGAGACGAACTCCTGGTAGGTCATCGGGGCGCTGCGCCGCCGCACCCCGGTGGGGCCGCGGTAGTCCGGGATGCCCGACTCCGTCGACAACCCGGCGCCGCTGAGCACTACCACCCCACCGTCGGTGAGGAGGTCTGCCAGCTGACGCAAGCTGCCGTCGTCCATCGGCACCCAGGCAGGTTAAGCGCTCATCGGCAGAAGATGAGCACGCAGTCGGGTTCTGGTGTCGCTCCGGTCGTCGGGGACGTGGTCGCCGACGGGGACGTGGTCTCCGTCGGGGACGTGGTCTCCGTGGGTGACGGCGAGCCGGTGCCCTTGCCCTTGCCCTTCCCGTTGTCGCCGTCCCCGGGCTCGGACTCTGACGGCGAAGGGGACGGCGAGTCGGACGGGGAGGACGGCGATGACGACTGCCCGGTCGACGGGGAGCTGGACGACGACGTGGACGACGGTGAAGTCGGGCTGCTCGTGCCCGGTCGCGTCGTCGTAGAGCCCTTGGCGCGGGGCCCACCGGTCGTCGCCAGGTCCCTGCGCTGCTGGCCGCGGGAGACGGTGCTCCCCCGGGAGGTCGCCGAGCTGCCCGTGTCGGACGCAGAGCCGGCGGCGGTGCTGGAGCTGCCCGCCGACGGGCTGTCCGCCGACGACGCGGAGGGCCCCTCGGGCACGGACGGGTCGCCGAGCACGACGAGCGGTAGGTTCGCCTGACCGGCAGCCGAGCCGCGCGCGGGCGTGTCGTCGTCCCCGTTCCCGGCCAACACCCAGGCGGCACCCCCGAGCAGGAAGACCGCCAGAGCCGCGGCAACGGCCCCGGACCGCGGCAGATGCAGCCAACGCCGTGGCGTCTCGCTGGTCGGGGTGGTCACGACGGTGTCGGAGCCGGGCTCCGGCTCAGACGACCCGGCGGTCGAGATCG
>JASBSH010000416.1 GCA_030149025.1 Actinomycetales bacterium
TCATGGAGATGGCGTCGTTCCTCGCCGGTGAGCGTTGGAGCGACCACCCCGCGTGCACGCACCCGCTGCTGGCCGAGCTGGCACGGGGGGTGAACGACTGCACGTCCGACGAAGCGCGTGCGCGTCTGGGGACGCTGATCCCGTCGGTGATCGGTCTGACCGGCGACGATCTGCACGTCGACGCCCGCATCGGCATGCGGGCGGCGATCGCGGCGCTTCCGGTGTCGGCGGCGGCGCGCCAGAACGTTCTCGCGGTCTCCCTGCTCACCTGTGACCGGGTTCTCGCCGACCTCGACGGTCGGCCCGCGGAGGACCTCCTGAAGGAGACACGGGAGGCTCTGGCGCGGGTGCCGCAGGCCGCCTCCTGGGCGCAGGACTTCGCGCGTCGGCTCCGGGTGTCGCCGAAGGGATTCCGCCGGCACGCCGCGCCGAGCATCGTCCGCCACGCTGTCGAGGGCATTGCGCAGTCCTGCATCGACGACCCGGACCGGATGCTCTTCGACCTGCTCTCCGACACCATCGACGAGTGCCGGGAGCTGATGGCACCGGCGCCGGTCGCAGCGGTGGAACCGGCGAGGTGGGTCGCGGCTTGTGACCTGAGCAGCGGAGGCAGGCGCTGACGCTCAGCCGACGTCGCGGGTGAGGGCCACCACCCCGGCGCACGCGGCTGCCCACAGGACGCTGGTGAACGTGCCGATGATGAAGCGTTCGGCCGCGCCGGGCTGTCGCAGCTCGGGGTAGCGTCCGAGGCCCTTCACCGCGAGTACCACGGCGAGCCCTTCCGGCCAGCCGGCCAGCAGAGTCGCCGTGATGGCGATGCGCTCCAGTGCGCCGATCCAGGTCCCGCCGCGGAGCACCTCGCCCGCACGGACGATGTCGTCGGCGTGCTCGGTTCGGGCTTCATGACGCCCCGGTTCGTTGAAGTCGGTGTGGCCGGAGGCGCCGCGTAGGACGGCCACCGTGAGGGGACCGCCCACTACGACTGACGCCAGCATGCCGGCGGTCGCGGTGGCGGCCGAGGGTGCGTCCAGCCACGACGGGCCGGAGGGCAGCACCGCTGCCAACGCGGCCAGGGACACCAGCAGCACCGCGGCGCCGGGGAGCAGCCACCACAGGGGGCTGCGCTGTGCCCGCCAGCCGCTGAGTGCCACGACGGCGGCGAGCAGGAGCAGCGCAGCGATCATGTGGTCGAGGATGCCTCACGGGTGGGACAGCGCCGTCGAGAACACGCGCAGCTTGTGCTCCGCGCGCCTTGACAAGCCGTTGTCAAGGTGACGACGTTGACGCAGCCTGTGCGCCGTGCGCCGCTGCCTGCTCGAGGAGGCGGGCAGCCACCGGCCTGACGCGGCGCTCGTGGTTCCAGAACGCCGTCTGCAGTCGCTGGCTGACGGCTTGCTTGCTGATCGCGAGCTGGGCAGCGGCTTCGTGTTGGCGCAACCCCGCCCGGGCCAGCTCCACCGTCTGCTTACCCGCCTCGGAGCGCCGCAGCATGACGGCGGCCAGCAGTTGCAGCACTGCTTCCGCGTCTCCGGCGGAGACCGGATCCGGGCCGGTGACCGCGATGCCTTCGGCTGTCGCCTTGGCGCGCTCCACGGCGTCCCGGGCGTTCTCAAAGGCAGGACCACCCGCCGCTCGGGTGCTCGTAGGAAGGGGCTCCCTGACCGCGCCCACGCCGATGCCGATGCTCCAGGCCCGGCTCTCGGCCAGGCTGAGTGCCAGGTCAACCGCGGTCCGGGATGAGCTCAGCAGGCCCTGCACCTCGTCGCCGGCCGTACGTTCGAATGGCAGGACGACGTCCGGGGCGATGTCGGGGGAGGAGAGGTGTTCGAGGAGGCCGTCGACCCGGTCCGGCCCCTGCCGGGAACGACGTTGGTCGATGGTCAGCACCACGAGCGCCATATGACAAGGTTACTAGCTTGTCTCCTTGAAGTCAAGGGTGCAGCCTTTACTTCCATGGTAAGTACTGTCACCGCCGGGACTACGGGGTGCACGAAGCCGCCGGTCCGACGACGATCGGCGGGGTGGCTGACGTGACGACTGATTCGACAACCGCCCCGACCACAGCTCCCGTGAGTGCCTCGCTGCCGGCCACGGTGGACGCGGTGGTGATCGGTGCCGGCCCCAACGGTCTCGTCGCGGCCAACGCCTTGGCGGACGCCGGCTGGGACGTGTTGCTCCTCGAAGCGAACGACGAGCCCGGGGGAGCGGTCCGCAGCGCAGAGGTGACCGAACCGGGGTTCTGCACCGACCTGTTCAGCGCGTTCTACCCGCTCGCGGCGGCGTCCCCGATCATCCGCGACCTGGGCCTGGAGTCGCACGGCCTGGCGTGGGTCAATGCGCCGCAGGTGCTCGGGCACATCCTCGAGGACGGCAGGGCGGTGGTCCTGTCCCGGTCGGTCGAAGAGACCGCCGCCAGTGTCGACACGTTCGCCCCAGGCGACGGGCAGCGGTGGATCGACATGTTCAGCCACTGGCAGCGGATCCGGGACCCCTTGCTCGACGCGCTCTTCACACCTCTACCCCCGGTGAGAGCGGGGCTGCAGCTGCTGTCCCGCCTTCGGGTGTCCGGAGCGCTGGATCTGGCTCGACTGGCCGTGCTCCCGGTGCGCCGGCTGGGGGAGGAGCGCTTCCAGGGCGACGGCGCGAGGCTGCTGCTGACCGGAAACGCGCTGCACGCGGACATCCCGCCGCACGCCGCCGGCAGCGGGGTGTTCGGGTGGCTGCTGGCGATGCTGGGGCAGGACGTCGGGTTCCCGGTGCCGCAGGGCGGTGCAGGCAATCTCGTGACGGCGATGGCGAACCGGTTCACGTCCTGCGGCGGGGTGCTTGCCACGGGACGACGTGTGACCTCCATCGAGCTGTCCGGCGGCCGGGCCGTCGGTGTCAGGACCGAGGACGGCGCCCTGGTCCGCGCGCGCCGCGGCGTGCTGGCGGACGTGGACGCGCCCACTGTGTACGGCAAGCTCGTGGGGCTGGATCGATTGCCCGCCGGAGTGGCCAGGGAAGTAGCGCAGTTCGAATGGGACTTCTCGACCTTCAAGGTCAACTGGGCACTCGGCCAACCAGTGCCCTGGGTCAACCAGGACGTCGCGGGTGCCGGCACGGTTCACCTGGGGGTCGACGTGGACGGCTTCGTCGAGTACAGCACCGACCTGACGCTCGGCCGCGTGCCACGGCGTCCCTTCATCCTGTTCGGGCAGATGACCACGACCGACCCGACACGATCTCCGGCGGGTACGGAGTCGGCATGGGCCTACACCCACCTGCCGCACGGCCGGATGG
>JASBSH010000424.1 GCA_030149025.1 Actinomycetales bacterium
GCGTCGAGCCCCCGCGTGACGAGAGTGGTCAGCGCCGGCCCGTTGTCGCCGTCCAGCGCCCGGGGGCCGGCCGCGGTGATGCGGTCCAGGACCGCGGCGCGAAGCTCGCCGATCACCCGGATCGCGGCCCGGTGAGCGAAACGCTCCTGGACCCAGGCCAGTCCGGCCCGGGCGGCCACCACCAGGACCAACAGCGCGGCGGGACGGACCACGGATGCTGCGGGGGCGCCGTCCGACACGACCGCTGCTAGCGCGCCGGCGAGGAGCAGGGCCTGGACGACGACCAGCGCCGCCACCCCGATCTGGCAGGCGGCCGCCAGCAGCACCCAGTGGCGAGCGGACTTCGCGTGCCGGAGCAGCCGCGGGTCGAGTGGCTTCACCGTTGTCGTACCACCGGTTTGAGGCCGGCGTTCGGGCCGATCGCCTCAACGGTGAGGCGTTTGCGGAAGACCCAGTAGGTCCAGCCCTGGTAGAGGAGCACGAACGGGGTCAGGCCGACCGCGACCCACGTCATGACCTTGAGCGTGTAAGGCGTGGAGGAGGCGTTGTCGATCGTCAGCGAGAACGCCGGGTCGGTGGTCGACGGCATCACGTTCGGGAACAGTGCACCGAAGATCAGCACGACGGCGGCGACGATGGTGACCGTGGTGAGGGCGAAGGCGCGTCCCTCGAAGCGGCGTCGGGTGGCGCCGACCACGGCGACCAGACTGAGCGCCGCGACCGCGACGGGGATCCACGTCCACGCCTTGCCGTGCGCGAGCTGCGTCCAGACGGCGAAGGCGCCGGCGACCACGAGGGTCGGGACGGCGAGGCGCTCGGCCAGGCGGCCGGCGTCCTCGCGCACCTCGCCGGCGGTCTTGAGCGCGAGGAAGACGGCGCCGTGCAGGGCGAACAGAGTCACCGTCGTCAGACCGCCGAGAAGGGCGTAGGGGTTGAGCAGGTCGAACAGCGTTCCGGTGAACTGCTTGTTCTCGTCGATCGCCACCCCCCGGACGATGTTCGCGAACGCGACGCCCCACAGCAGCGCCGGCACGTAGGAGCCGATGATGATCGCGGCGTCCGCGCGTGCCCGCCAGCGCGGGTCGTCGACCTTGCCGCGCCACTCGAACGCGACACCGCGCAGGATGAGTGCGACGAGGATCAGCAGCAGCGGCAGGTAGAAGCCGCTGAACAGCGTGGCGTACCACTCCGGGAAGGCGGCGAAGGTCGCCCCGCCGGCGACGATCAACCAGACCTCGTTGCCGTCCCAGACCGGACCGATGCTGTTGATCAGCAACCGGCGACGGCGGTCGTCGTGGCGGCCGTCACGATCCCGGTCCAGGACGGGCAGCAGCATGCCGACGCCGAAGTCGAAGCCCTCGAGCACCAGGTAGCCGGTCCACAGCAGGGCGATGAGCAGGAACCAGACGACTGGCAGGTCCACGGTGGTCTCCTCGAACGGCGTGTCAGTAGGCGAACGCGAGCGGCGCGTCCTCGTCGTCGCCCAGCGGGTCGGCCGGCTTCTCGTCGGGCAGTCCTTGGGCGGCGTAGCGGCGCATCAGCTTGAACCAGACAACGGCGAGGGCGCCGTACACGACGGTGAAGGTCACGAGGGAGAGGGCGACCATCCAGGCCGGGTTGCCGGACACACCGTCCGCCGTGAGCAACCAGACGCCGTCGACTCCGGTGGGATTCGGTACCACGACCCAGGGCTGGCGGCCCATCTCGGTGAAGATCCAGCCGAACGTGTTGGCCAGGAACGGTGCCGGGATCGCGAGCAGCGCGAGCTTCGCGAGCCATTCCTGCTTCGGCAGTCGGCCCTTGCGGGTGAGCCACAGGCCCGCCACGGCCAGCGCGGCAGACAGGGCGCCGAAGCCGATCATCAGCCGGAAGCTCCAGTACGTGATGGGCAGGATCGGCACGTAGTCGCCGGGGCCGTACTTGGCGGTGTACTGGTCCTGCAGCTCGCGGACGCCTTCGAGCGTGGCGCCTGGATCGCCGGTCGCCATCCAGGCCGTCACTCCGGGGATGGTGATCTGCTTGACGTCGCAGCGGTTCTCGAGGTCCCCGATGGCGAAGACGCTGAACCCCGGGCCGGCCTCGGTCTCGCACAGGGCCTCGGCGGCGGCCATCTTCATCGGCTGCTGCTGGAACATCAGGCGGGCCTGCCAGTCGCCGCTGACGGCGACGCCGACACCCGCGATAAGGACGGCGGCAAGCCCCAGGTGGACGGCGGTACGCCAGGTCCGTGCCTCCGTCTCGTCCCCCTTCTGCGCCTTGCGGACCATCCACCAGGTCGCGATGCCGGCGACGAAGGTGCCGCCCACGAGCAGGGAGCCGAAGACCGTGTGCGGGAAGGCGGCGAGAGTCGTGTTGTTCGTCAGGAGCGCCCAGATGCTCTCGAGCTCGGCGCGACCGGTCTCGGGGTTGAAGCGGACGCCGACCGGGTGCTGCATGAACGAGTTGGCGGCGAGGATGAAGTAGGCGCTGGCCCACGTGGCGGCGGCCACCGCCCAGATGCAGGCCAGGTGGATGACGCGGGGGAGCCGGTCCCAGCCGAAGATCCAGAGGCCGAGGAACGTCGACTCGACGAAGAACGCCGCGAGGCCCTCGATCGCCAGCGGCGCGCCGAAGACGTCGCCGACGAAGCGGGAATACTCGCTCCAGTTCATGCCGAACTGGAACTCCTGCACGAGGCCGGTGACGACGCCGATGGCGAAGTTGATCAGCAGGAGCTTGCCGAAGAACTTCGTCATGCGGAACCACCGCTCGTCACCGGTGCGGTGCCAGATCGTCTGCATGATCGCGACGAGCGGCGCGAGACCGATCGTGAGCGGCACGAAAAGGAAGTGGTAGACGGTCGTCACGCCGAACTGCAGGCGTGCCAGGTCCAGGGCATCCATGTCGCGGAGACTAGGAAGCGTTTTCGACGCCGACCCGGGACCTAAGGCCCGGGTGGCCCGTGACGCGTTTCACCCCCCCCGTCTGCGGTGATCATGAAATCCCGGTTCAGCTATCCAGCTGGCGTTCTCACTACGGGGAGCATCACTGCGGAATCCCCAGCGTTCGTCAGCATCTGCGCGGGCATGGACCGAACAGCCGTCGTCACAGACGCTGACGGACACCGGTTAGCCGAGGCCGCGCCCCTGATACGTGTGGGCCAGTGGCGTGGGGAGCGCGGAAGGATTATCCGATCGGGTGCGCTGGTTGAACCATCAACCTACGTAACCGAGGAGGAAGTGCGAATGTCGACGATCGTCGTGTTCGGCGGGACCGGGTACACCGGCGGCAACATCGTCCGTGAGGCCGCGTCGCGGGATCACCAGGTGATCGCCGTGAGCCGGTCCGAGCCCCAGGAGCCCGTCCCGGGCGTGCGTTACGAAGTCGGCACGGTCGAGGATGTCGCCCCCCGCGTCGTCCCGGGCGCGGACGTCGTTGTGGCCGCACTGTCCCCGCGAGGCGACATGGCCGGCCGTCTCGTAGACGCATACGACGAGGTCGCGCGACTGTCGGCGACGGCTGGTGCGCGCTACGTGCAGATTGGCGGCTTCAGCTCACTGCGACCGGCGCCTGACCAGCCTCGCTTCGTCGAGGGTGAGATCCCTGAGCCCTACCGTGCGGAGGCTCTGGAGGGCGAGGCAACCCGAGTACTGCTCGCGGAGCGGGCGCCGGACGAACTTGACTGGGTCTTCGTGAGCCCTGCGGGCGGCTACGGCTCGTTTGCGCCGGGCGAGCGGACCGGGGCGTACCGGGTGGGCGGAGAGATCGCACTGTTTGACGCCGATGGGGAGTCGAACATCTCCGGCGCCGACTTCGCTCTCGCGATCGTCGACGAGATCGAGCAGCCCACCCACCACCGAGAGCACATCGGTATCGCCTACTGAGGGTCGGACGGGCCAGCGGGACTCGCGGGATGGATGCGTGGTGTTCGCAGTCCGCGGCCAAGACGGTTCCGCGGAACTCGCCAGTCTCGGATTCTGAGATAACCACGGTTCCGCGGGATTGGGCTAGTCCGGGCGGCGACGGAGATGAAGAAGGATCGGGGCCACGATGCTTGCGAACTCCTCCGCTCGTCCGGCGCGCCCGGCATGCGGCCCGTCTCCGACGTAGGACGCGGCCAGCATGTCGGTGTCGTCGAGCTGGCGAATGAGCTCCTCCTTCGCCTCCCGCCTGCTACGTGATCGGGCAGCCGGAAGGCGACCACGTCGAGTGCCTCTCCCATGGCCCCGCCATAGCGATGACGGACCCGGGCAATCGCTGGATCGTCTCCGTGAAGGTGCAGCCAGGTGCGCAGAGCGGGAGGGGCGTCCGTGCTGCCGACGTAGACCACTCGGCCGTCGTCGGCGTGGCGCCAGACGTACAGCCATGAACCTGCGTCCACGATCTCGCCCCCACGAACCTTGATTCGCACAACTTCCAATGCCGGCCTCCTCTCGCGTGAAGGGAACGGAGGCGGTTCCGCGGAACCGCGTTGTCTCGAATGATGAGAAATCCACGGTTCCGCAGAACCGGGAGACGTTCGGCTTACTCCTCAGAGGGGCGATCTTGCCGGACGAACCAGCCGTCAGTCAGCACGCCGACCGCATCCGACACGTCCTGCTCCACAGCGATGTCGACGTCCTCAGCGAAGCCGCGCTCGATGAGCTCGACTCCTGAGGCACACTGCCGCACCGCCTTGGCGACCGAAGGCGTGACTTCGAAGGCGGCTCGTGCCGCGGCAGCCTCGGGCGAGAGCGTGAGTGCCTTGCCTGTCGCGAGGGCCGCGATGACCGCACCCGCGCCGAGATTATCCTCAAGAGCGGGACGCAGCGACCCGTCCGGCCAACGCTCACCTGCGGCAATCACCGCAACACTGTCTTCGGTGCTCCGCAGCCGCCGCCCGACCCACGCGGCTACTGCGGCGGCGTTACGCAATGACGCAGCCACCGACCATGAACATGAACCTGTAGCGCCGACCGCATTGGCGACCGCCGCACCGTTGGGGGAAGGCAGCACCAGTCGCTCCGGAGGCGGCCCTGCGAGCAACGACGACGGCGACAACGACCACGGCCGTTCCGGCGTCACCGCGCTCCGTCCCACTGCCAGGGTGCTCCGCGAACTTCCCCGCTCCCGCGTCACCTGAGCGCATCGGATAGACCGCCGTGCCGCGCTCCACCGCCACGGTCACCGTCGTCGTGAACGACAGGACGTCGACGAGGATCGAACTGGCAGTCGCCTGTCGCCTAGCAGTCTCGGCTCCCCAGTCGAACCGGATGCGGTAACCGTCCTGGTCCCAGGGGCTCGCCATCGCGTGACCATGCCAGAGGAAGGGCCCACACTTCGTCCAACCGGTCGTGATGCGTCGGTAGGTGGGGGCTCCCTCGAGAATGTTCGCCACCTGCCAACGCAAGGCGGGTAGGTGGACCGGCCCGGCGCGGTTCCGCGGAACCGCCCCGCAGTTCCACAGCCCACCAACTCCCCGCCGCTAAGGTGGCGCGGTCGCGCGCACGCGCAGAACCGCGGCGCCCAACCAGCACGCGACGAGCATCAGCAGGCCGGAAGCCAGGCAGGGAGTCAGCGCAGGTGCACCTCAAGACCCTCACCTTGAAGGGCTTCAAGTCGTTCGCCTCGGCGACGACCCTCCACCTGGAGCCCGGCATCACCTGCGTGGTCGGTCCGAACGGCTCCGGTAAGTCCAACGTGGTGGACGCCCTGGCCTGGGTGATGGGCGAGCAGGGCGCCAAGAGCCTGCGCGGCGGCAAGATGGAGGACGTCATCTTCGCCGGCACCTCCGGCCGCCCACCGCTGGGCCGCGCCGAGGTCTCGCTCACGATCGACAACACCGACGGCGCCCTGCCGATCGACTACACCGAGGTGACGATCACCCGGACGATGTTCCGCAGCGGCGGCTCCGAGTACCAGATCAACGGCTCCCCGGCCCGCCTCCTCGACGTCCAGGACCTCCTGTCCGACTCGGGCATCGGCCGCGAGATGCACGTCATCGTCGGCCAGAACCAGCTCGACACCGTCCTGCGGGCCACCCCGGAGGAGCGTCGCGGCTTCATCGAGGAGGCCGCCGGCGTCCTGAAGCACCGCAAGCGCAAGGAGAAGGCCCTTCGCAAGCTCGACGCGATGCAGGCCAACCTCACGCGCCTGACCGACCTGACCAGCGAGATCCGCCGCCAGCTGGGCCCGCTCGGTCGCCAGGCCGAGGTCGCCCGCCGCGCCCAGACCGTGCAGGCCGACGTCCGGGACGCCCGCGCCCGGCTGCTCGCTGACGAACTGGTGCAGCTCACCTCCACCCTCGAGCAGGACGTCGCCGACGAGACCGCCCTGCGCACCCGCCGCACCGAGGTCGAGCAGCAGCTCGCCGCTGCTCGCACCGAGCTCACGCGGCTCGAGCAGGTCGCTGCCGAGGCGGCTCCGCGGCTGTCCGCCGCCGCCGACACCTGGTACCAGCTGTCCCAGCTGCGCGAACGGCTCCGCGGAACCGCCACCCTTGCCGCCGAGCGCACCCGGCTGCTCGGCGCCCCGACCGAGGACCAGTCCGACCCGGGTCGCGATCCCGAGGCCCTCGCCGAGCAGGCCCGGCGCCTGCGCGAGCAGGAGGCCGGACTCGCAGCCGAGGTCGCGGCGTCCAAGGAAGCCCTCGAACGCGCCATCGCCGAGAAGGGCCAGACAGAAGCAGCCCTTGCCGAGGAGGAGCTCCGCGTCGCCACGCTGCTGCGTGCCGCCGCGGACCGCCGCGAGGGCCTCGCCCGCCTCGCCGGGCAGTTAGCCGCCAAGCGCTCCCGGGTCGAGGCGACCGAGGCCGAGATCGGCCGGCTTCGCGAATCGGTCGCCGAGGCCGACCGGCGCCGCGCCAAGGCGCAGCAGGAGTTCACGGCCCTGGAGTCCCAGGTCGCCGGCGTCGAAGAGGGCGAGGAAGGCCTCGACGCCGAGTACGAGGCGGCGGCCGAGGCGCTCGACGCCGCCACCGCCGAGGTCGAGCGCTGGCAGGAGGCCGAGCGCGCCGCCGAGCGCGACAAGGCCACCTTCACCGCCCGCAAGGAGGCCCTCGAGCTCGGCCTGACCCGCAAGGACGCCGCCGGTGCGCTGCTCGCCGCCGGCGACCGGCTGTCCGGGGTGCTCGGCTCGGTGGCCGCGCTGCTCACCGTCCGCCCCGGCTACGAGGATGCCGTCGCCGCCGCCCTCGGCTCGGCCGCCGACGCCGTCGCGGTCGAGTCCGTCGACGCGGCCGTCGACGCGGTGCGCCTGCTCAAGGCGGACGACGCGGGACGCGCCGGTCTGCTCGTCGGCGGTTCCACCAACCACTCGGACGACGCCACGCACGCACGCGTGGAGGTCGCCTCCCTGCCCGCTCACCTCGCCGGGGACGCTGTGCCGGCCACAGATCTGGTGACGGACGCCGGCCCCATGCGTGCCGCCGTCCACGCCCTGTTGGCGTCCACGGTCGTGGTGCCGGGCCTGGCGGAGGCGCGCGCGCTCATTCAGGCGCGCCCCGACCTGGTCGCGGTCACCAAGGACGGCGACGTGATCGGAGCGTCCCTCGCGCGCGGCGGGTCGTCGTCCCAGCCCTCCTTGCTCCAGGTGCAGGCGGCGCTGGACAGCGCGGTCGAGGCGGCCGAGGACGCCACCCGGCGGGCCGAGCAGGCCAGGTTCTCCCTGCAGCGGGCGAAGGCGGAGCGCGACGAGGCGCAGCAGCGGGTGAACGCGGCGATGGAGCGGCTGCACGAGTCCGACGCGCGGCTGGCGGCGGTGGCCGAGCAGCTCGGCCAGCTCGGCTCGGCAGCGCGGTCGGCGGCGGCCGAGGCGGAGCGGTTGGGCAAGTCGCTCGCGGCGGCCGAGGAGTCGCTGCGGGTGGACAGCCAGGCGCTCGCGGAGCTGACCGAGCGGCTCAAGGCGGCGGAGCAGGGTCCGCAGGACGACGAGCC
This sequence comes from Actinomycetales bacterium, assembly GCA_030149025.1. Taxonomy (GTDB): domain Bacteria; phylum Actinomycetota; class Actinomycetes; order Actinomycetales; family BWSM-131; genus BWSM-131. Next base: position 7,893 of record JASBSH010000424.1, read on the forward strand.
GGACACCAGCGAGCGGGACCGGTTGGCCGAGGCCGCCGCTGCCGCGCGGTCGGCCGAGATGGAAGCGCGGCTGGCGCTGCGCACCGGGGAGGAACGGTTGCGGGCGCTGACCGGGCGCGCGGAGT
>JASBSH010000429.1 GCA_030149025.1 Actinomycetales bacterium
TCTCCGCCGTCTGCACCGACAATCTGCACCGACAATCTGCACCGACAAGGGGTGCACCGTCACCGCGGGGACCGCTGGCCGCCGGCCACCTCCTGCGTGTACGCCTCCAGGACGGCGCCTGTGTCCTTGCCGGTCCCGAGGAACTCGTCGAGCCGGGCGGCGAGCGAGTCCAGCGATCTGGCCAGGACGGCTCCGGCCATGCGGAGCTCCTGGCTGGGGGCCTGCTGCGCGGCGTCGGCCAGGTCGAGGGCGTGGTGGATCGTGCTGGCGAGGTTCGCGTCGGGGTTCGACTCGGCGAAGTAGAAGGTCTCCGTGTACTGCGTGAAGTCGACGCGCACCTGCGTCAGTCCTTGCGCGACGCCCTCGAGCAGCCTGGCGCCGGCCGGGGTGGCGCCCGTCTCGATCATCTCCTTCAGGCCGGCGTCCCGCAGGGTCGCAATCTGCAAGGACAGCACCCGCCGCCGGGTGAGAGCCGGATACAGCTGGAGCAGCCAGGTCACCGCCGCCGTCAGAAGACCGAAGCTGATCAGCGCCTGGACCGGGATGACGATCCGAAGCCATGAGCTCGTGGGGACGATGTCCCCGAAGCCCAGCGTTGCTGTGGTGACGATCGAGAGATACACCGCATCGGTGAACTCCGTTCCCCGCGTGGGGGACAGGCCGGGGCTGTAGCTGAACTCGTCGGGAAGGTGTGGCCAGGACACGAGTGCCCCGCCGAGGAGCACCAGGCCGAGCCACGAGCCGATGACGGTGGCCAGCGCAATCGGGCCGGCCAGCTCACGCGTGCGCGGGCCACCGTGCCTTGCGGCCTTCCACACTGCCTTGACGAGCAGGTCGCTGAGAGCGCCCTGGCCGGACGGGTGCCACAGCGTGTGGAACACGTCCCACAGCGCCACCGCCACCAGCGCTATGCCTGCCACCGAGACGATCCCCGTCACTGGTCCTCCCTGTCCACGTCAAAGCCCTTCCTGTCCCGTGCGCGCGTCTCAGCGCCTACCTGCCACCATCCCCAGCCTCCACGGACGACGGCACCAATCATCGAAGACGGATCGCGACGTCCACTATCTGAGCGGCCTGCTGATGCCTGCGCATCTCCGGTGGCTCGTGCGCGCCCCGACACAGCTCGTGGAAGGATCGCGAGTGACGTGAGTTCCGCGAGCGAACGACCAAGGAGCTGCCGCAATGCCGATCGCAACACCCGAGATCTACGCCCAGATGCTCGACCGGGCGAAGGAGAAGTCGTACGCCTTCCCCGCCATCAACGTGACGAGCTCCCAGACGCTGAACGCCGCGATCCGCGGGTTCGCAGAGGCGGAGAGCGACGGGATCATCCAGGTCTCCACAGGCGGGGCGGAGTACCTGTCCGGGCCCACCGTGAAGAACATGGTGCTCGGCGCCGAGGCTCTGGCGGAGTACGCGCACCACGTCGCCAAGGCGTACGACATCAACATCGCCCTGCACACCGACCACTGCCCCAAGGACAAGCTCGACGGCTTCGTCCGGCCGCTGCTGGAGATCAGCAAGCAGCGCGTGAAGGAGGGGCGCGAACCGCTGTTCCAGTCCCACATGTGGGACGGCTCGGCGGTCGAGCTCAAGGAGAACCTGACCATCGCTCGCGAGCTTCTGGAGGAGTGCGCCCAGGCCAAGGTCATCCTCGAGATCGAAGTCGGCGTCGTCGGCGGCGAGGAGGACGGTGTCGCCAACGAGATCAACGAGAAGCTCTACACCACACCGGAGGACGCCATCGCCACCGCCGAGGCGCTCGGCCTCGGTGAGCACGGCCGGTACCTGACGGCGCTGACCTTCGGCAACGTCCACGGGGTCTACAAGCCCGGCAACGTCAAGCTGCGCCCGGAGATCCTCAAGGCCGCACAGGAGGCGGTTGCGGAGAAGTTCGGCCAGCAGCGCCCGTTCGACCTGGTCTTCCACGGTGGCTCGGGCTCGAGCGCGCAGGAGATCAGCGACGCGGTGGACTACGGCGTGGTGAAGATGAACGTCGACACCGACACGCAGTACGCCTTCACCCGGCCGGTCGTCGACCACATGTTCCGCAACTACGACGGCGTGCTGAAGGTCGACGGCGAGGTCGGCAACAAGAAGCAGTACGACCCGCGCACGTGGGGCAAGACCGCCGAGGCCAGCATGGCCGCGCGCGTCGTGGAGGCCTGCCAGAACCTGCGCTCGGCCGGCCAGAAGCTCAGTTGACGCTGCTCACCAGACCGGTCGTTGCTCATCAGAGCTTCGGTTCGACCCGTCCGGGACCGAAGGTCTGGTGCGCAAAGCACTGGGCTGATGAGCAACCGGTTCCGGGTGAGCAACGAGCTCGCAAGATCAGCTGAGGGTCAGCCGGCGAGGTCCGGCGGACCGTCGGGCAGAGAGGTGTCGAAGCCGGGGTCGGTCTCGACGATCTTCACGAGCTGGTTGATGCTCGTGACGTCGACGAGGAACCGGACGACGTCCGGCGGCCGGATCAGCACCAGCGGCTCGCGCGACCGCGAGGCGAGCTTGGCCAGGAACGCCACACCGGTGGAGTCCATGAAGCTCACGTGCTGGGCGTCCACCTCGACCGGCTGGCCGGCGTCCTCGGCCTCGGCGGCCGCCTCGAGCAGCTCCGGGCCCAGCTCCGCGTCGATCTCCCCGGTCATCACCACCCGGGTTCGGCCCGGTCCCAGCAGCACGTGAACGGAACCGGGTTCGGTGTCATTCGAACCGGGCAACCCGACACCACGGGTTCCCCCAGTGGTGTTAGCGTCACTCGTCATCGATCCTCCGGTCCATTGGCGCTGGCCCGATGCCCGCCTCGGTGGACTGTCAGCACGCTAGACGATCGGAGCCGTCCGTGGTGAATCCGGTACCCGCGTCGGGGCCAGAACACCCAGAACACCTTGACTTCGTGCGGGCGCTCGAGGCGACGTCCGTATCCGTTCTGGTGACGGACCCGAACCAGGACGACGACCCGCTGGTCTGGGTCAACCAGGCCTTCGCGCGCACGACGGGCTACGACCGCGGTGAGGTCTTGGGCCGCAACTGCCGATTCCTGCAGGGGCCGGACACCGACGCGGAGGCGGTGGCGAGGATCCGAGCGGCACTGACGGAGCGGCGTCCGTGCACCGAGACGCTGTTGAACTACCGGGCCGACGGGTCCCCGTTCTGGAACGAGCTGTCCATCTCCCCGGTGTTCGACGACGCCGGACAGCTGCTCAACTTCGTCGGTGTCCAGCAGGACGTCACCGACCGGGTCGAGGCGGACGCGCGCCTGCGTGAGGCGCACGCCAACGAGCAGCGTGCCCGGGCAGGTCTCACCCTGCTGGCGGAGGTCGCCGAGGCCCTCACCGAGCTCGACACGCTGCTCATGCTCCACGGTGTCGCCGACGTTCTCGCCCGCGACCTGCTCGCCTGGTGCGCGGTGCTGGTCGTCGGGGACGGTGACCTGCGCGTCGGGGCGACGGCCGGTCTGGACGACGTCACGCAGAGCCGGCCGCTCCAGCTCCCGCGCCGCGGTGCTCACGGAGTCGACGACGCGGTGGCGGCGCAGCTGGCCGGTAGTGACCGGCTGCCGGTGCCGCTCGACCCGCAGGGCCTGCACGACGAGGACAGCGTCACCCGTTGGGTGCTCAACCAGGTCTGTGGCGCCACCCGGGGTGTCTGCCAGTCCATCCCGGTCCCCGGCCGGCACGACGTGCTGGGGCTGCTGGTCGTCTCGCCCAAAAAGGGGCAGCTCGACCAGCAGGAGCTGGACCTGCTGGTGGAGGTGGCCCGACGTGTCGGCCTGTCACTGGACAACGCGAAGCTGTACACACGGGAGCACCTGGTCGCCGAAACCCTCCAGCAGAGCATGCTGCCCGAGCAGATCAGCGTGCCGGGCCTGGACATCTGGTCCTACTACGCCCCGAACGTCGACCACGCCCAGGTCGGCGGCGACTGGTACGACGTCCTGCAGCCGGAGGACGCCGTCGGCATCGTGATCGGGGACGTCGTCGGTCACGACATCGAGGCGGCCGCGGCGATGGGCCAGCTGAGGTCGGTGGTCAGGGCCTACGCCTACGAGCAGGAGGAGCCGGGGACCGTCCTCATGCGCGTCGACCAGCTCGTCAAGGGCATGCGCATCAGCCGGAGCGCCACGATGGTCTACGCCCGCCTCGAGGAGGACGAGCCGGGCCAGTGGGAGATGAGCTGGTCGCGGGCGGGGCACCTGCCGCCCATCCTGGTCCAGGACGGGAAGGTGCGAGCCCTCATGGAGGGCGGCGGCACGCTCGTCGGTGTCGGCGACCGGCCGCGGGAGACCTCCTCGGTGATGCTCGGCCCGGGCGACGTCGTCATCTTCTACACCGACGGACTGATCGAGCGTCGCTCCCGCCGGATGCTCGACGGGCTCGAGCGGCTGCAGAAGATCTGCGGCGAGCTGGTGCCCACGGACGCCGCCGGTATCGGTGAGCAGCTGCTCGCCACGCTCGGACAGGCGCCGGAGGACGACATGGCGATCGTCGTGCTGCGTGTGCCGTCCGGCGAACCGCACCTCGTGCCGGACGGCCCCAGGCAGCGGCGGTGGCAGCTGGCCGGTGACCCCGGGTCCATCGGCCGTGCCCGCCGCATGACGGTGCAGACCTGCCGGCTGTGGGGCCTCCCGGTCGCCGGTGAGGCGGAGCTGGTCGTCTCCGAGCTCGTGGCCAACGCCGTGCTGCACGGCTGGGGTGCGATCGGGCTGAGGCTGGCGCACACCGACCGTGGCCTGGTCCTGGAGGTCGAGGACGGCAACCCGCATCCGCCGGAGCCCGCGAGCCCCGACCGTGAGGGCCCGGGTGGTTTCGGCCTGCACGTCGTGGCGCGCCTGGCGGACTGGGGCTGGCGACGCTCCGGGCCCGGCAAGGTGGTGTGGGCGGTGCTGCCCACGTCAAAGGACCGATAGCCCCCGTCAGCCCTCGTCACCCCTCGTCAGCCCTCGTCAGCCCTCGTCTCGTCCTCGTCCGGACTGTCCGCCCCCTGCTCGTCGTCGCCGCACCGGTGCTCCTCGTCCAGCCGGAACATGTCCAGGGCGCCGCACACCTCGAGCACGAACCGGCTCCGCTCGTCCGCCCCCCGCAGCAGGGTGACCCCGCCCCTGCGGTCCGTCGACTCGGCCAGCGAGATCAGGAAGGCGGCGCCCGTCGAGTCGAGGAAGGTGGTGCGGCACAGGTCGATGACCAGCAGCTGGCGGCGAAGTCCGCTCACCCGCGCCACCAGCTCGGGGAACTGCGCCCGCTCGGCGAGGTCCAGGTCGCCGACCACCGTGATGGTCGTCGTGGTGCGGGAGTAGGACAGCTCCATCATCGCCCCCACCCACCCACGCCGGAGGGCTCCCGCCGCTGCGAGACTGGGGGCATGACGCCCGCGAACCTGCTCGGAGACCCGGCTCCCACGTTGCTCCCGGATGATCATCCGGACGTCGAGATCGCTCGTCGTCTCGCCGAGGGCGAGACCGCGCACGATCTGGCGATCATCCGGCCGTCGTCGTCATTGGTCTGGGCCGTCCTCGCCGAGGACGCACTCGACCGCTCACAGAACGTACAGGCCTACGCCTTCGCCCGCACGGGGTACCACCGCGGACTGGACTCGTTGCGCCGTGCCGGGTGGAAGGGGCACGGTCCCGTGCCCGGTTCCCACGGGCCCAACCGGGGGGTGCTGCGGGCGTTCGCCGCTCTGGTCCGGGCCTCGGAGGCCATCGGGGAGGACGACGAGGCGCTTCGCATGCGCCAGCTCCTGCACGACAGCGACCGGGCCTTCGAGGTCGGCCACGACTCGCTCGGCTGAGGCTCCGGTAACCTCAACGCGGCCATCCCGACCGATGAGCCACCAGCCAACCCGGACAAGAGGTGCAGCGGCATGCCCGCGATCGTGATCGTCGGGGCCCAGTGGGGTGACGAGGGCAAGGGCAAGGCGACCGACGCCCTCGGTGCGAGGGTCGACTACGTCGTGAAGTTCAACGGCGGCAACAACGCCGGTCACACCGTCGTCGTAGGCGGTGAGAAGTACGCCCTGCACCTGCTCCCGTCCGGCATCCTGACCCCGGGCTGCACACCGGTGATCGGCAACGGGGTGGTGATCGACCTCTCCGTGCTGTTCTCCGAGATCGACGACCTCGCAGCGCGAGGGGTGGACTGCTCGCGCCTGCGGGTGTCGGCCAACGCCCACCTGATCACCCCCTACAACCGCACCGTGGACAAGGTGACGGAGCGGTTCCTGGGCAAGCGGCGCATCGGCACCACCGGCCGCGGGATCGGCCCCACCTACGCCGACAAGATGAACCGGATCGGCATCCGGGTGCAGGACCTGTTCGACGAGAGCATCCTCCGGCAGAAGGTGGAGGGAGCCCTCGAGCAGAAGAACCAGCTGCTCGTGAAGGTCTACAACCGGCGCGCGATCGGCGTCGACGAGGTGGTCGACGAGCTGCTCTCCTACGCCGACCGGGTCCGTCCGATGGTCTGCGACAGCGGCCGGCTGCTGACGGACGCGCTCAGCCGCGGTGAGACGGTGCTCTTCGAGGCGGGCCAGGCGACCATGCTGGACGTCGACCACGGAACGTATCCGTTCGTGACGTCGTCCAACGCCACTGCCGCCGGTGCCTGCACCGGGTCCGGGGTGCCGCCGCGTGCGATCGACCGCGTGATCGCGGTCGTCAAGGCCTACACGACGCGGGTCGGGGAGGGGCCGTTCCCGACCGAGCTGCACGACGAGCAGGGCGACTGGCTGCGAGAGCGGGGTGGGGAGTTCGGCGTCACCACCGGCCGCCCGCGCCGCTGCGGCTGGTACGACGTCCCGATCGCGCGGTTCGCGGCCCGCGTCAACGGCGTCACCGACTTCGTGCTCACCAAGCTCGACGTGCTCACCGGCCTTGAGCGGATTCCGGTCTGTGTGGCCTACGAGGTGGACGGCGTGCGCTGCGAGGACATGCCGATGACGCAGACCGAGTTCCACCACGCCAAGCCCGTCTTCGAGTACTTCGACGGCTGGTCCGAGGACATCTCCGGCGCCCGTTCGGTCGAGGACCTGCCCAAGGCGGCTCGGCAGTACGTCACCGCCCTGGAGGAGATGTCCGGGTCTCGCATCTCGGCGGTCGGCGTGGGGCCTGACCGCGAGGCGACCGTGTTGCGGCACGACCTGCTCGACGGCTGAACCCCCGTCGCCCGCCGACGGTCTCGTGCCTCGCCGGCCACAGACCCCGGCCACAGATCAGAGCGGGCTTCGGATGAGGACGCAGAACGTCAAGCCGAGTCGTACGGTGGAGCTACGCGATCACCGGAGGTGATGCTCGTGGAACCGAAGCGGGCGACTGCCACTGTTGCGATGGAACCCGATGCGCTGTTCACCTGGCTGTGCAACGTCGAGAACTGGCCGAAGGTCTTCGAGGGTCTCGAGCGTGTCGAGCAGCTGGGGTACCGCCGCTACCGGTGGCGGATCCGGTTCGCGAAGCACGAACGCACCGTCGACGTGGTGATCAGCTGTGATCCGCGCGGGCGTCGCGTGTCGTGGAGGCACCTGACCGGCGCCACGTTCGACGGCACGTTCTGGGTGAGCCCGGTCGGCGACACCCGCAGCAAGGTCGAGCTGGTGATGCACCTGTCACCCAAGGGCTTCCGCGAGGGGCTGGTGGACGCGCTTGCCAAGGAGGGGACCGTCAGCTGGCTGGCCGACCGGCACCTGCAACGCCTCAAGGACCAGGTGCAGAGCGGCGCGATCCGCGCACCCCGCATGGCCGGTGAGCAGCCCACCTAGGTTCCCGACTGCGACCCGACTGATACCCGACTGCGACCCCTTCGCACCGTCGGACGTGACGACCGGCGACACACATCCGCCGATACGCCGACGACGTCACGCGCTTGGAATACATAGGGGCGCTATGTAATATCCCGGC
>JASBSH010000434.1 GCA_030149025.1 Actinomycetales bacterium
GACATCGCGAACTGGATGATCCCCGGCAAGATGATCAAGGGCATGGGCGGGGCGATGGACCTCGTCCACGGCGCCAAGAAGGTCATCGTGCTGATGGAGCACGTCGCCAAGGACGGCTCCTACAAGATCGTCAACGAGTGCTCGCTGCCCTACACCGGCAAGGGCGTCGTGCAGCGCATCATCACCGACCTCGCGGTCATCGACGTGACCCCCGACGGGCTCGTGCTCGTGGAGACCGCACCGGGTGTCACCGAGGACGAGGTGCGGGAGAAGACCGAGCCGCCGCTGAAGACCCTGTGACCTGACCTCCTTGGTGCCGGTATCGAGACCGACCCGTCCGGAACGACTGTCGGTCACGACGCTGTCGGTCTGCGTTCTCGCGTTCGGCGCGTGGTTCGTGACGCTGGGAGCCGACCTTCGGGACGGCGGTCATGCCGTGGCGCTGGCGTGGCGGCTGTCGCTCGGGGACGGCGTGTTCACCGACGAGATGAACGTCCAGGCCCTCGGCGCGCTCTGCGCCGTCCCGGTCACGTGGCTCTGGACCCACCTGTTCGGGGTGAGCGGCCTCGTCCTGACCTCCCGCGTCTTCTACCTGCTGCTCAGCGTCCTCGTCGGTGCGGTCTGCTACGCGGCTCTCCGCCGGGCGCTGGCCCCGATGACGGCCGCCCTCGCCGTCCTCGTCCCCTTGTTGGCGCTGCCGTACCAGCTCCCGGTGCTCAGCTACAACACCGCGCCCATCCTGTTCGTCCTGCTGGCGCTGTCGACCGGGATGGCCGCCTTGTGGTCTCGGCGTGGCCGGTGGGCAGCGGTTGCAGGCGCCTCCGCAGCCGCGGCAGCGGTCTCGAACCCGACGATGACGCCCGGCGCGGTCCTCCTGTTGCTCTGCCTGGTGATGTTGTCGCGTCAGAAGCCGGTCATCACGGGCGTGTTGGTCGGGGGAATGGCGGTCACCGTGCCGTTCGTGGCGTGGCTCCTCCTCGGGCCCGGCCCGGCGGCGATCTCGGACACGCTGTCCTACACCCTTGCCTACCAGGCGGACCGGCCACCGCCGTCCACCCGCTGGGCGACCCTGGTGGACACTTTCGGGAGCAACCTCGGCTCCCCCAGGTACTGGCCGATGTGGGCGTTGGCCGCGGCCGCGTCGATCCCGTTCCTGCCCAAGTTTGTTCGGGGTCTCGCGTGCGTTCTCGTGCCCTTTGCCGCAGCGGCGGTCTCGCTGCGCGACGACTTCACCACCGACCCTCCGGCGTTGTTCGGCCGCCCGGTCGGCACTCTCGCGATCGTCGTGTCCCTGGCGCTGGTGGTCCCGTTGACCGTCTTCGTCCTGCAGGAACGGCGCCGTGACCTGACCCGGATGCTGGCTCTCTCCCTACCTGCCGCCGCGCTTCAGACACCGATCATCGGCGCGACCACGTCGAGCGGGCCGTTGCTCGGGGTGGCGGTGATCGGCGCGACGCCGGCGCTCGCGGCGCTGGCCGCCGGCTGGGTCGAGATGGTGAGGACCTACGTCCCGGGGCGGGCCGTCATGGTCACCGGGCCGGCACTCGTGGTCGTCGTCGCCGGGGTGCTGGCACTGCGTCCGTTCTACGACCCGTTCCCGTGGCAGCTGACCGCACGCATCACGTCCGGCCCCTACGCCGGGCTGTCGACGAGCCCGGAGCAGGCGGCCCTGTTCGACGTGCTCCGGCGCGACACCCAACGGTGGCTCCGGCCCGGCGGCACGGTGCTGTTCTACGGCACCATCCCGGGTGGCTACCTCATCGCGGACAGCACACCCAGGACGAACATCCTCTGGCTGAACGACTTCGGGCAGGCCAACACGCAGACCCTGCGCTACTTCTCCAGGAAGGGTGGGCCGCCCGACGTCGTGTTCGTGGAGGTGCGGTCCGCCAGTCGCGCCGGCGGTTGGGACGAGCTGGCGGCACGGGACCCGCTGATGGGCTTCGTGCTGCGGAACTACCGCGTGGCCGACGCAGGCACCGGCAAGGTGTACCGCATCTTCGAGGCCGGGGACGCGGGTCCGGTCAGCCGCTGAGCCGCAACGAGGTCCACCCACGGCCGGCCTTCGAAGCGCCGGCGAACCCGCCGTCGCCGTCCCCGCGGTACAGCCACAGGCTGCCGTCCGCCCGCCGGGCGAGGAGGTCGGCGTTGCCGTCCCCGCTGAAGTCACCGGTTCCGACGAGCGCGTCCATCACCTGCCAACCGACACCGATCCGGCGCGGTTGCCGCACGCCCCCGGTCCCGTCGCCGGAGTGGAGCAGGAGGCGCCCTCCGCTGTCCCGCGACACGAGATCGGGGTAGGAGTCACCGTCCCAGTCCCCGACCGCGGTGAGGAGGTTCGTTGTCCCGAGCTGGCCCACTACCCGGGCCGGTCCCATGCCTGCCGCCCCGGTGCCCGGGTACAGGAGCACGACCCCGTCCGAGGCGCGTCGCGCCAGCAGGTCGACCGTGCCGGAGGCATCGAAGTCCCCGGCCCCGAGGATCGCGTCCATGCCGGCCCAGCCGCGCCCGATCTGGACCTTGCCGAGGAAGCCACCGCTACCGTTCCCCCGGTAGAGGTACAGGCGCCCGGCGGCGTCCCGGGCGACCAGGTCGCGGCTGCCGTCCTTGTCCATGTCGCCCACGGCCGTCACCGAGGTCATGGTCGCCCAACCGGTACCGATCTTCCGGGACGTCGCGAAGTCGCCCTTGCCGCTGCCCGTGTACAGCAGCATCGAACCGGTCGACTGAGTGGCTATCACGTCAGCGGACAGGTCAGCGTCCCAGAGCCTCGGGAACGCCTGTGCGGCACGTCGAGCGGGCGGTGGGCACGGCGAGAACCGGGCGGTCGTGTAAGCGGGTGCGGGCTCCCCGACGTACTGCTGGCAGGGACCGAAGTCGTACTGCGTGGCCGCCGCCCCCGTCCACCAGGACGTACGGCCCATGGCCCCGTCCCAGCTGAGGCTGATGTGGACGTGCTCGACGTGGGGGCTGGAACCGGTGTAGGGCTTCCAGGTCCCTGTCCACGACTGCCAGGTCTGCCGGTTCCAGATCACGTACATCACCCCGAGCCGACGAGCGTTACCACCGATGACGCCGTCCTGGTCCGGGCCCGCCAGCCAGGCGAGGAAGGAGTCGGCCTTCGCCTTGTCGCCGGGGTCCGCCGCATTGACCATCCAGTCGAGGGCGCGCCCGTCCTTGTGTTCGCTCACGCCACCGATGGAACAGGCACGAAGGGTTCCGATGGAGGCAGCGCCGTACGTGTCGAGGAGCAGCTGGCGCAAGGCGAGAGTGCCCGGCTTGGCGGACGGCTCGCACGAGACCTGGCCCACGTACCGGGCCGGCGCCTCCGGCCCCGTGGAGAAGGCGACGGACGGCGTGGGGACAGGGGTCGGCGCGGCCAGGGCCTCGGCCGCGGTCAGGGCCTCGGCCGCGGTCAGGGACGACGCGGAGATCGCCCAGACAACTGCCGCGGCGACCGAGAGCCGAAGGAGCCACGGACGGCGGCGTGGCGTACTGGAGTGGCTGGTGGGGGTGCTCATCGAATGAGTGATCGGCCCGCCCGCCCGGCCCCTTGAGCCTGGGAGGCCGTCCCGCTGAGCAGTCGCGATGGTGCGCCCGGCGCAGGGTTGTCAGGGAACCAGGGTGTAGCCGCTCCACCCGCTGCCGACCTGGCGCGGCTGCTTCAGCTCACCGGCCGCGGTCGACGCGAACAGCAGCAGGTCCCCGTTGCGCTCACGTCCCAGCAGGTCGGGGAACCCGTCCCCGTCCCAGTCGCCGGGGCCGACGAGTGCCGTCAGTCCACTGAAGTCCCCGGCCAGCTGCCTCGCTGCCTGGAACCCGCCCTTGCCGTTGCCGGGGTAGAGCCACAAGGACCCCGAGCCGGCGCGGCGCGCGACGATGTCCATCGCCCCGTCGCCGGTGATGTCACCGGCCGCGGTCAGCAGGTCCATCCCGGCCCAGCCGCGACCCACCTGCCTCGGCGTGAGCCAGCCGCCGCTCCCGTTCCCGGGGTAGAGCCACAGCGAGCCGTCGGCGGACAGCCGCGCCAGGACGTCGGAGCGCTTGTCGCCGTTCCAGTCACCCACGCCGAGCATGGCGTTGACCGACCACCACTTGCCTCCGATGGAGCCCTGACGCCCGAACCCGCCCCGGCCGTCTCCGCGGTATAGCCACAGGTTCCCCGTCGCAGGGTTCCTGGCGAGGATGTCCTGCGCGCGGTCTCCGTCCCAGTCGCCGACCTGGCTGATCAGGTTCCTGGTGTACCAGCCGTACCCGATCTGGGTGCGCCTGCCGAACGAGCCGGAGCCGTCCCCGGGGTAGAGCCAGAGCGCTCCCGACGGCTCAGTGGCGATGACGTCCGCCCGACCGTCGCCGGAGAAGTCACGGGGGAAGGCCGCGGTGTCGATGAAGCGGAACCAGTTCGAGCGGAAGGGTGTGGTGCTGGTGTTCATGACCCGCCGGAAGTCGTCGCCGGTGATGGTGACCGAGGCCTTGGAGCCCACGACCGTCATCCGAAGGACGCGGCCACCCATGTCGCCGTATCCGTTCCGCTGGTCGATGGACACCTGCCTGACGGAACCGATGGCCGGGTAGGCCTTCTCCAGCCGGGAGAGGTCCACCGTCTGGCGCCAGGTGTGCACGCCGGAGGCCATCCGCCCGTCGTAGGGATCCGCCTTGGCGACGAGGTAGGGGTGGGCGGAGGACCCGGGCGCCGTCCATCCTCCGTTGGAGGCACTGAACTCCGTCAGGGCCAGCTGCTGGTTGCCGGAGGAGTTCTGGAAGTAGAGGACGACCTCGTTGGTCGCCGCGATCGCCGCGTCCGTCCGCGGATGCTCGTTGGAGCGCAGGAGGTTTCCGGAGGCGTCGTACTCCGCGGTGCCGTAGAAGACCTGGCACGCGGTGGTGTCGCAGGTGTCCCAGAGCTTGGCCGTGGCCCCAGCGCGTAACCGGGCGGCGTAGGTGCGGGCGGCCACGGACTGTGCCCGCAGCGCGTCGTCCTCCCACCCGGCAGGCATCTCGCGTGGCACCACACCTCGCAGGTACTGCTCCATGGGCAGGACGGCTACCGAGTACAGCCTCGTCGTCGTGGCCTCGGGGACCGCTCGGATGACGCCGCGGATCTCCCGCCGCGTGCCGCTGGGAAGGACCAGCCGAACCGACCCGCTCGCGGCGGAGAAGGCGGCGTCGGGCCCGAGGGTGCCGGCGGCGTACCAGACGGACCACTGACCGTCGTCCAGGCGCTGCAGCTCCAGGCCCGCCGGACGACGGGCCACACGCCAGCCGTCGTACCGGGCCCCGGTCGGCAGCTCGACCTTCACCGTCCCCGACGAGAAGGTCAGCGGCTCGACCGGGTGCACCTCGACCACGTTGTCGTTGTCCGCGCTGATCTGAACCCGGATCGGGCTGTCCCTCAGCGCACGTCGCGACGTGCCCGGGTAGTAGAAGTCGATGATCTCCTGCCAGGACAGTCCCTTGTTCGCGGCTCCGTAGGCGCCCCACTGGGACAGACCGCGACCGTGGCCGAACCCGTGGCCCTCAACGGTGACGCGGCCGGAAGCCGGTCGGATGACGACTTCCGCCGCCTGCGTCGGAGCAGCAAGCAGTGTGACGGCCAACACGGATGCGGCGAGTGCGGCAAGCCCACGGTGCGCAAACGGCATGAATTTTCCCCCCGAGGTACGAGTCCTGTTCGTTGTGTGCGTGCTACCGCACGGCACCTGAGGGTCCCATGGAATGCCCGAAAGGTGAAGATCCTTCCGAGGACTGGTGCTCAGGCGCCGATGACGCGGTGACGCACGCCGGGGAACCGTGCGGGGTCGGTGATGCGCCGCCCGTCGACAAGGACCTTCACCCCCGGCAGGTCGTCGGCCGACAGGTCCCGGTAGGCGGCGTGGTCGGCCTGGATCACGACCGCGTCGACGGGCTCGCCCTGTTCATGGGGCGAAAGGTGAAGCGCCTGCAGCTCCTCCGGGCCGTACATCGGGTCGGACACCGTGACGTCGGCCCCGCGGCTCTTCAGCTCCTCGACGGTGGCGAAGACACCGGAGAACGCGGTCTCCTTGACGCCGCCGCGGTAGGAGGCGCCGAGCACGAGAACCCGTGCCCCGCGCAGGTCCCCGAAGCTCTCCTGCAGAAGGTCGACGGCGTGCGCCGGCATGGCCGCGTTCGCCTCGCGGGCGGCGCGCACCACGGTGGCGTCCGGGTCGTTCCAGAGGTAGAGCCGCGGGTAGACGGGGATGCAGTGCCCGCCCACCGCGATGCCGGGTTGGTGGATGTGGCTGTACGGCTGGGAGTTGCTGGCCTCGATCACCTGCTTGACGTCGATCCCGTGCGCCCCGGCGAACCGGGCGAACTGGTTCGCCAGGCCGATGTTGACGTCCCGGTAGGTGGTCTCGGCCAGCTTGGCCATCTCGGCGGCCTCTGCGCTGCCGAGATCCCACACGCCGTTGCCCCGGCTGAGGTCGGGCCGCTCGTCGAAGTCGAGGACCGCCTCGTAGAACTGCTGCGCCAGTCGCGCACCTGCCTCGCTCAGGCCACCGATGAGCTTGGGGTACCTGCGCAGGTCCGCGAACACTCGTCCGGTCAGCACGCGTTCGGGGCTGAAGACGAGGTGGAAGTCCTTGCCCTCCACCAGCCCCGAGCACTGCTCCAGCATCGGCTTCCATCGGGTACGCGTCGTCCCCACCGGGAGGGTGGTCTCGTACGAGACGAGCGTGCCGGGGGTCAGGTGCTCACCGAGGGACCGTGTGGCCGAGTCCAACCAGCCGAAGTCCGGTAGGCCTTCGGCGTCCACGAACAGGGGGACGACGACCACGACGGCGTCCGCGCCCGGCACGGCCTCGGCGTAGCTGGTCGTGGCGCGCAGGGCGCCGTTGGCCACCGCCTCGGCGAGTCGCCGGTCGAGCTCCGCCTCCCCGGGGAACGGCTCGCGACCGGCGTTCACGAAGTCGACGACATCACCGTTGACGTCGACACCGACCACCTGGTGCCCCTTGCCGGCGAACTGCACCGCCAGGGGCAGACCGATCTTCCCGAGCGCGACGACGACGATCTTCACGGGCGTTCCTCCTGCGGGGTGGGCAAGCCCGGCGAGCCTACCTTCCGCTACGGTTGCCGCTGCCCGCGGCGTCAGCTTGCCCTCTGTCCCCCTTCGGAGTGATTCGCGCGTGCCTTCGAGACCTCCGCACGTCCTCCTGATCGCCCTCGGCTTCCCGCCGTCGAGCGGCAGCGGCGCCTACCGCGGCCTCGGGTTCGCCAACCACCTGGTGGAGCTCGGGTGGCACGTCACCGTGCTGACGGTCACCGAGGACTTCTTCGACCAGGTCACCCGCGCCCGGGACGACAGCCTCCTGCCGTTGGTCGACGAGCGGGTCGAGGTGATCCGGGTCCCGATGCGGATGCAGCACCTGGTCGGCGACATCCGCGCCTGGGGGCGCTTTCGTGGGCGGTTCCGCCAGGTGCACGACGACGTATGGCGACTCATCCAGACGTACGGGTTTCCGGAGCGGTACGCCGGTTGGATACCGGGTGTGGTCCGCGCCGGGCTGGCGGTGCACAGGAGGGCGCCCGTCGACGTCGTGCTCGCCACCGGGAACCCGTGGAGCGCCTTCGCCGCCGGGTGGTGGCTGAAGCGTCTGGCCCGCATCCCCTACGTGATGGACTACCGGGACGCCTGGACCCTGGACCAGTTCACCGGGATGGCGTCGGTGCCGGAGAAGGATCCGGCCTGGCGGTGGGAAAGACGACTCGTGCGGGGGGCCGCCCGGGTGTTCTTCGTGAACGACGGGATGCGCCAGTGGTACGCCGACGCCTACCCCGGGGCGGCCGGCCGCATGCGGGTGATCCCCAACGGGTACGACGTGGAGGTGGTGGGGGACGTCCCCTTCCGTGCCCCTGATCCGCAACGGCCCCTGCGGTTCGGCTACGTCGGCACCGTCACGGACGTCCTGCCGCACGAGGTCGTCTGGTCCGGCTGGGAGCTGGTGCGCGACCGGTTTCCCGACGCGCAGTTCGACATCTTCGGCCGGCTGGGCTTCTTCGCCCGTTCCGCGAAGCGGATCGCGGCGATGCTCCCCGACCCCGAGCGCTCCGGCGTGCGCTTCCACGGCCCTGTCCCGAAGTCGGGGATCGGAGAGGTCTACGACGGACTGGACGTCCTCGTGCTCCTCATCCCGGGCTCGAAGTACGTCACCACCGGGAAGGTGTTCGAGAACCTGGCGACGGGCAAGCCGGTCGTGCTGGCGTGCGACCCCCAGTCCGATGCCGTGACGGTCAGCCGCGGCCACCCGCTCGTCCACGCCGCCGAGGAGCTGACGCCGCACCACGTCGCGGAGGCGATGATCGCAGCCGCCGAGCAGGCACGACGCGTCACGCCCGAGTTGGCGGCGCAGGGCCTGGAGTTCGCGCGGCGATACGAGCGGGGGCGGCTGGTCGAGAAGGCGGCGCTCGAGCTGGAGGCGGTGATCGGCCGTGGCTGAACCACAGCAGCACTGGGCGTACCTGCCGGTCGGACCGGTCGCGGGGGCCACAGCGCAGGAGCTGGGTCCGGCACTCCCGGCGGGCGTGCAGCTCGAGCCGGTGGAGTCCGCCGGTGACGTCGTCCCCGGTCGACACGCCCTGCTCCTGGCCCTTGGGGCAGACCCCCGCGAGATCCCGCTCTGGGGTCCGGCCGTGGCCGCCGGGGTACCCGTCGTCCTGCCGAAGGTGCCCGGTCCGGGTGCGGCGGCGCAGGAGGCGCTGGCCCTCGGCGCCGCCGTTCTCGCCGAGCACCCCACCGACCCCGACGTCGTGATCCCGCTCGCCGAGAAGCTGGCCGCCTCCGTCGAGGTGGACGCGACCGCGACGCAGGCGGTCGACGACCTGCGCTGCGCTGCCGAGCTGATCAGGCTGCGGCTCGCCGGCCAGGCGCCTGACACGCGCCCACGAGTCCTGCTCGTGGCGGCGACGGCCCGGGAGCTGGCGTCGGTCCACGGCTGGGCGAGGCTCGTCGCGTCGGCGGGCGGGGACGCTCACGTCGTCGTCGTGGGCACTGCCGGCGACACCCGGGCCTGGCCGGGCAGGACGTCGCTGACGGTGGTGGACGACCCGACCGTGACCTCCCCGGTGGCACGAGGAGAGCGGCTCCTGGTGCTGCGGGTGCCGGCACTGGTGAACCGGCTGGCCCGGCGCCTGGGCGGCGGCGCGGCACGGCGGCTGCCGGCGGCGCGACCCGTGGCCGCCGCCGGCGTGGCAGCCACCGACCGGGTCACACGGGTCCTGGACTCCGTTGTGCACCGACGGGTCTGGACGTCCGCAGCGGTACGGCTCCGGCCGTGGCTTCTCTCCCGACGCGTGGTCGCACAGCCCCTCGACTGGACGCCGGACACGCTCGACCTCGTCGTGGCGCCGAGCGCGGACGCGCAGGCCCTGGTGTGGGAGCTGCTGCGCCGCAACCCGCAGCTGGAGTCGCGCGGTTCCCTGAACCAGGCGGCTCTGGTCGAGGTGGTGCGCAGGAGGTCACGCCGTGCGGTGGCCGGGGCGAGCTCGACTCACCCCTGATCGTCCTGACCCTCCTGATCGTCGAGCAGGTGCTCGACGATCATCGCGCCTGAGCGGGCGCCGTCGTGGACGCGCTCGACGAACGCGCGACCGGCCGCCGCCGTCCGACGTGCGGCGTCGGGGTCCGCGAACAGCCGGCGCAGGACCTCTTCGACGTCGTCCGGCGTGGCCTCGACGATGGGCAGCTCCTCCCCGATCATCTGCCGGACGTCGTCCCGGACGTGGCCGACGACCACCCTCCCGGCGGCCATCGCCTCGCAGGCGAGCACCCCGTAGCTGCCGATCGCGAACTGGTCGAGCACCACGTCGGCCGAGGCCAGGACGCCGGGCATGTCCGCGGGCGCGACCCCGCTCAGCCTCCGGTACTCCAGCACGCCCTCGTCGTGGAGCCCCGCCAGGATCTCGTCGATGTCGGCGCTGCCCTTCAGCCGTGACCGGGACGGCACGTGAAGGACCACGGGCAGCTGCCGTGACATTGGTGGCTCCCCCGTCGGGGCGTGGAGGTCTACGACGACCGGCAGCCAGATCCCGTGCGGCACGTCCTGGAGGAGATCCGGGGTGGAGACGAACACCGGCCCGTCGAAGTCGGCCAGCAACCGCTGCGTCTTGGCGACGAACTCGCTTACGCGCTCGAAGAACTCGTCGTTCTCCCGGAAGGGGGACCACTTCTCACGGTCCCGGTGGGCCTTCGGATCGCGCACGTCGGAGCCGTGCAGGGCGATACCCAGCCGGAGCCCCGCGCGCCGAAGCGCCGGCAGGTCCGCCGCCAGGGTCTCCCCGTTGAGGTGTCCGAAGATCGGCCGGTTCGCCTCCGCCAGCAGGTGCGTGTACCGGGACAGCACCCGTCGCTGCTCATCGAGCTGCCAGCTCAGGGCGCGAAGATTGCGGCGGGCGATGTGCCGGTCCGCGGGGAAGGTCAACAGGCCCTGGTTGACGGCGAAGACCTCTGTTCGCAGTCCTGGCAGCGCCGCCGCGGCGGCCTTCGCCCAGGCCCAGCCCTGACCGGCGAAGTTCGCCGGGCCGACACCGAGCACCCTGCGTTCCGGTTCAGGTGTCAGCCGCCGCTCTCCCAGTACCCGCGGAACGGCAGCAGGAGCGGCGACGCGTCCGGCCGGGCGGGCGGAAGCGCCGTCCAGTCCCTCCAGCACGCTGCCCACGCTTCCCTGCGGTTGGCTCGCCGTGGAGCGCCTGGCCCGGGCAGCCAGCACGGAGCGGGACTCCAGGAAGGTCCTCAACCCTTCCCGGGCGGCTCGAGGGTCGTCCAGCTCCACCGCAAGTCCCGCACCGTGGTCGCGAAGGTCCTCCACGACTGGCGGGGAGGCGTGCGCGACGACGGCGAGCCCGGCGTGACGGGCGGCGGTGTACGCCCTGGGCGGGTGGGCCGCCACGTGGTCGGTCGTGATGACCACGCCGTCCGCCCCGTCGAGGACCCCCGGGTGGAAGGAGGGCCCTTCGAGGAGGTGCCAGCGGTCCGCGACCGACCTCGCCTGCGCGGTGTCCCGCAGGGCCCTCACCGAACGCGTCGAGCTTTCCACCAGGAGCGCGAGGTGGATGCCCGGTACCCCGGCCAGTGCCTCGGTCAGTCCGTGAAGCTGTTCCACGCTGCCCGGCAGGTGCGCATCCGGCACGGCGAGCAGCACCGCCTCGGCACCGATCTCCAGACGCTCCCGCAGGGGGCCGGGTGGGTCGCCGACGATCGGTGGGATGCGGTCGGTGAGGACGACGACGCGCACGTCCTGGTCTGCGTAGCGGGCCTGGAGGCGGGCCGCCAGGGCCGGCGTCCGGGCGACGAGGAGGTCTGCGACGCGCGCGACTGCTCGTTCCTCGGCCAGCCTGATCCGGGCCAGTCGCTCGGCCTCCCGGCTGGCGTCCCTGGGCACGGCGACGTCCTCGGACGCGTCGTAGACGAAGCGGACATGGTTGCCGGACAACCGAAGCTGCGCAACGGCATTGCTTGCGGCCCTCGCCGACTCCGGCCCGACCGCCCAGACCACCTCGGGCGCCAACTGCTCGATCCTCGGGACGATGTCCAGCGCGACCGCGCCCGCTCGTTCCTCGTGGTTCCGAAGTGCTCGCATCGCACGGGTCTCCGGTTCCCGCCCACGTTGCGTGGCGGACCATCGCACCCGATGCACCATGGTCCGGGCGGTGAGCACACCGCCTTCGCGCAGCTCTGTGGCCCGTACCAGGGCCCGCCGCAGCTGTGTCGCCTCCGGGTCCAGGGCCACTCGACGGGCAGCGGCCCGGTATCGCCCCTCGCGCCGCTCGGCCGCGAGACGACGAGCGGTCGCGCGACCGGTGGTCCGGTCCGGATAGCGGGTGACCGCCTCCACCACCCGCTCGACGACGTGCACGGGCGGGGACAGCTTCTCCGGTGCGGGCCAGCGCAGCACGCGCACGTCGGCGTCCGCTGCGTGCAGCTGCGACTCGACCGCGTCGTCCTCGTGCCCGACGCCGGCGAGGACGACGTCCCGCCCGTCCGCCGCGGCCTCCACCGCGACGGCCAGCGCGCGGTCGTCCCCGACCGGGTCGCGGTCGACCGTGACGACGAGCAGTGAGGCACTCAGGGCGACGTCACCTCCACCGTGCGCCCCTGCTCGGCCGACTGCAGGACCGCCTCCGCCACGACGACCGTCGCCAGGCCCTGGCGCATCGTCACGATGTCGGTGTCCTCGCCCAGCACTGCGTCCCGGAACGTCTCGTGCTCCGTCCGCAACGGCTCGGGCTTGTTGATGGCGTACCGGATGACGTCTCCCTCCGACACACCGCGGAACTCGGCGAGGGAGCCCCAGGTGGTCGGAACGGTTCCGTTGGCGTGGAAGGTCAGGTCGGCGGTGAGCGTGTCGGCGACGAAGGTGCCCTTCTCACCGGTCACGACGGTCACCCGCTCCTTCATCGGCGACAGCCAGTTCACCAGGTGGCTCGTCACGGTCCCGTCCGCCAGGCGGCCTACGACAGCGACGAGGTCTTCGTGCTCCCGACCGCTCTTCAAGGCGGTGCCCGCCGCGACAGTGGCGAACGGCTGCTGGGTCACCCAGGCGGTCAGGTCGATGTCGTGGGTCGCGAGGTCCTTCACCACCCCGACGTCCGCGATCCTCGCGGGGAAGGGCCCCTGCCGGCGGGTGACGACCTGGTAGATGTCCCCCAGGTCGCCCTGGGCCAACCGTGCGCGAAGGCTCTGCAGCGACGGGTTGTACCGCTCGATGTGGCCGACCGCCCCCACAAGGCCGCGAGATTCAAACGCCTCGGCCAGACGGTTGGCAGATGCGACATCGACGGCAAGGGGCTTCTCCATCAATGTGTGCACGCCTGCCTCGGCGAGCGCCAGGCCGACCTCCTCATGGAAGGCGGTGGGCACCGCAACCATGCAGTAGTCGATGCCCTGGGCGATGAGCTCGTCGACCGAGCTCAGCAAGGGCATGTCACCCGCCACACCGTGCGGGTCCCCTGCCGGGTCGGCCACGGCCACAAGCTGAATGCCGTCCAGCGAGCGCAGAATCCGGGCGTGGTGCCTGCCCATCATCCCGAGGCCGATCAACCCGGCCCTCAGCTCGGCCATCAGGCGCCCGCTCCGGCCACGGTGTTCACGGCGGCCACGATCCGCTCGAGGTCGCTTCGCGACAGCGACGGGTGCACAGGCAGGGACAGGACCTCCGTCGCGGCCTTCTCCGTCTCGGGCAGGTCGATGGTGAGACCGAAGCTCGGGAGCCGGTGGTTGGGTATGGGGTAGTACACACCGGTGCCGACGCCGTGCTCCTCGGCGAGCGCCTTGGCGAAGCCGTCACGGTCCTCCGGGACGCGAACCGTGTACTGGTGGTACACGTGGGTGGCGCCCTCCCGGACCGAAGGCACCTGCACCCCTTCCAGGTTCGCGTCGAAGAACGCGGCGTTGTCCTGGCGCTGCCTGGTCCACCCCGGCAGCTTCCGCAGCTGTGCCCGACCGATCGCCGCGTGGACGTCGGTCATCCGGGCGTTGAACCCGACAACCTCGTTCTCGTAGCGGCGCTCCATGCCTTGGTTGCGCAGCAGCCGCATCATCCGCGCCACCTCGGCCGTGGCGCAGGACACCATGCCGCCTTCGCCCGAGGTCATGTTCTTCGTCGGGTACAGGCTGAACATGGCGAAGGTGCCGAACGTGCCTACCGGACGGTCTCCCCACATGGCGCCGTGCGCCTGGGCAGCGTCCTCGAACACCTTGATCCCGTGTCGTTCCGCGACAGCGAGGAGGCCCGTCATGTCGGCCGGGTGTCCGTACAGGTGCACCGGCATCATGCCGACCGTCCGCTTCGTCACCGCCGCGGAAACAGCATCGGGTGCCATGCAGAACGTGTCCGGTTCGATGTCCACGAAGACCGGGGTGGCACCGGTCAGGGCGACCGAGTTGGCCGTGGCGGCAAATGTGAACGACGGCACGATGACCTCGTCACCAGGCCCCACCCCGGCGGCCAGGAGGCCGAGGTGCTGACCGGACGTTCCGGAGTTGACGGCGACGCAGGTGCGTCCGTCCACGAGCTGCGCGGCGAACTCCTGCTCGAAAGCAGCGACCTCGGGTCCCTGGGCGATGACGCCGCTGCGCAGGACGGCGTCGACCGCAGCCCGCTCCTCGTCACCGATGATCGGCCGCGCCGCGGGAATCATGTCCGGCATCAGGCGTTCGCCTCCGTGAGCTTGTCGTCCGCTTCCGTGTAGATCTGCCCTGTGACCGGGCACTGCCAACGCCCCGGGCCGACGTCCTCGAGCGGGTGCCCGGCCCGTCCCACCCAGGCGACCCGGCGGGCCGGCACCCCTGCGACCAGCGCGAAGTCCGGGACGTCCCGGGTCACGACCGCGCCAGCCGCCCCCATGGCCCAGCGCCCGATCGTCACCGGTGCCACGCAGACCGCGCGCGCCCCGACCGAGGCGCCCTGCCGGACGGTGACACCGACGGGCTCCCAGTCGTCGCCCCGCTTCAGGGAGCCGTCTGGTGCGATGGAGCGGGGGAAGTGGTCGTTCGTGAAAACCACGGCGGGACCGACAAAGACGCCGTCCTCGAGGACCGCCGGCTCGTAGACCAACGCATAGTTCTGCACCTTGCACCGGTCGCCCATCCGGACGCCGGCGCCGATGTAGGCGCCCCGTCCGACGATGCAGTCGACGCCGATCCGAGCGTCCTCACGTACCTGCGCCAGGTGCCAGATGCTGGAGCCCTCACCCACTTCTGCCCGTGGATCGACGTCGGCGGTGTCGACAATCCTCGTGGTCACGCGTCTCCCTGTCTGCCGGCCCGGGACCCGCAGTAGCTCTCGTGTGTCGGTTGTCTCGGGGGTTGTGGCTGTCGCCGCGGCCGCCCAATCTAGCGGTCCGGCGGCTCCTGTCCGCGTGCCGGGGCCGAGAAGCCAAGGGCCGTGGCCAGAACGGCCGCGGCTGCTGCGGCGGGGACCGCAACCACCTCGTCGTCGCGGCTGTCGCCTGCCGTTCCAGCACCGCCCGGGTCGTCAAGGAGCTGGTCGTCGACCGCGACGACGATCCCCGCGGCCCGCCATTGCGGCAGCATCGACCATGGACCGTCGGGGGTCGAGCGTCGTACCCAGGCGACGACACTGATCCCTGCCTCGACGAGGATGCGGGCCTGCTCCAGCCCGTCCTGACCGTGCGCGGTGCCGGCCAGAGGGAGCCCGTCCTCCAGTACCACGTGCGTGGCGCTGCCAAGCAGCCATCGGAGCTCCTCCGACTGCCAGACCAGGTCCCGGCGGTACGTCTCTCGCGTCACGGCTCGGTCCACGGCTGGGTCACCGCGCCGGCGTCCGAGCATGCTGGTGGTGACCGTTGCGCCGGGGAGCAGCGATCGCAGCTCCCCGGCCACGGCCGAGACGCGACCGTCGAGGTTTAAAGGACCGAGCACGAGGTGCGGGTCGTCAAGCGTCCGGTCCCGGTACACCGGCCTCTCACGAAGGGACAGCGGCACGGGACGGTCCGCTGTCCCCGGAAGCGGACCGAGCATCCTGGTGTACACGCGCTGCAGGACGCGCTCCTGGGTGGCCCAGGAGAAGTCCTCCTGCACCTGCGGGTCGAGGACTCGTTTCCGGTAGCCGTCCAGGTCCTCCAGCACCGTGCGCACCGCGCGGCTGAGGCTCTTCGGGTCACCGGGGGTGAACGTCTCACCGAGCCGCCGGCTGCGGACGACGCTGCCGAGACTACGAAGGTCGCTGGCCACGACGGGCACGCCGGCAGCCACGAACTCGAACAGCTTGTTGGGCAACGTCAGCTCGTGGTTGAGCCATCCTCCGACCATCGGCACCAGCCCGACGTCGACCGATGAGAGGAAGGCCACGACCTGGCCCGGCTCGACCGGGTCCACGAAGTGCACCCGCTCGGCGAGGCCCTGCTCCCGGACGTGCTCGGCCAGCTGCAGGACCGGCCTGGTGCGACTGTGGGGGACGCACACGACGGCGAGATGCACGCCCGGCAGGTCATGGAGAGCGGCGATCGACGTGTCGATCCCGCGGACCTCCCGGATGATGCCGGCATACGCGATAAGAGGGACGCCGTCGGCGAGGCCGCAGACCTGGCGCAGGCCGACGGGTGACGGAGCCAGCTCGTCCGCCACGGGGACGTTCAGCACCACGTCGGGCCGGGGCAGACCGTGGCGAGCCGCGATCGCGTCCGCACTGGCCTCGCTGACGGCCAGCACCTGGTCGGCGGCGCCGACGTAGTGGGCCTCGTAGTCGGCCCATGCCGCGACGCTGCGTCTGGTGAACGCTCCGGTCACCGCCAGACCGGGGACGTACTCGTGGGCGTCGTAGACCACCTTGACGACGCGGCCGTTGCTCGCCGCTCGCCGGGCGGCGTGCACGGCCACTCCGAGGACGTGCATGTCGTGCGCGTGGACGACGTCCGGCTCCAGGGCGTCGATGACCGGCCCGTACCCGCGCTCCAGGTCGTCGACGAGGCCGTCGAGGTCCCGGCGCCAGGAGACGCCGAAGGTGGTCCCGTAGTAGAGCTCGTCGAACCGCTGCCAGGTCCTGCTCGTCTTCTCGTCCACCCAATGGGCCCAGCGTTCGGCGTAACCCGTTGCCCTGGCGGCCAGCTCGGCCGACCACGCCTGCGCGTGGGGCGCGTTCGCATCAGCCTCCGACATCTGCCGTGCCTCACGACGACGCTGAAGCAGCTGACGCGCCTCGTCGTTCGCGAGCCAGGCGGGCAGTGGACGGCGCGCCCGCCGCCGCGCCCGCTGCTCCAGTACCGCTGTGCGGATCTCGGGACTGACGGGAACCTTCAGGACCTGCACCGGGCCGAGCGGACGGATGTCGCCGAACGGCCCCGTGGCACGACTGACGACCGTTACGTCCAGGCCGGCGCGCGCAAGGCCGAGTGCCTCACGCTTGACCCGCGTGTCATTGGTGATGTCACCCGCCACCAATGTCACCACGCGCACAGGCGGTACGTTACCCGCACGATGAAGGTGCTCAGTGTGGTCGGTGCGCGACCCCAATTCGTCAAGCTCGCGCCGGTCGCGAGGGCGTTCGCCGGCGTCCCCGGCGCTCAGCACCGTGTCGTGCACACGGGCCAGCACTACGACGCGGACATGTCGGACGTCTTCTTCGCCGATCTGCACATCCCGGCTCCCGACGTGGAGCTGGGAGTGGGCCCGGGCACGCACGCGCAGCAGACGGCGGCCATGCTGACGGGCCTGGAGGAGGCGCTGCTGGCGGAGCGACCGGACTGGGTACTGGTGTACGGCGACACCAACAGCACTCTCGCGGGTGCTCTCGTGGCCGTGAAGCTCGGCATGCCTCTCGCGCACCTGGAAGCGGGGCTGCGATCCTTCAACCGCCGGATGCCGGAGGAGCACAACCGGGTACTGACCGACCACGCCGCGGACCTGCTCCTCGCGCCGACGCAGGTCGCCCGGCAGCACCTCGGGGCCGAGGGGCTCGCCGAGCGGACGGTGGTGGTGGGCGACGTGATGGCCGACGTCTGCTTCCGGGTCCGGGACGCGGTCCTGGCCGATCCGCCGGAGCTTCCCGGCGTCGTCCCGGACGAGCCGTTCCTCCTGGCGACGATCCACCGCGCCGAGAACACCGACGACCCGCTGCGCCTGCGGCAGATCATGGGCGCCCTGTCCTGCCTGCCTCTCCCCGTGCTGTTACCGGTGCACCCGCGCCTGGCGCAACGTTGTCGTTCCCTGGGGGTCGACCTGATGGGCGGTTCGCTGCGCCCGGTCGGCCCGCTCACCTACCCCCAAGCCGTGTTCGCGACCCTCTGCGCGCTGGGGGTGGTGACCGACTCAGGTGGTCTGCAGAAGGAGGCGTACTTGCTCGGGACGCCTTGCACGACATTGAGGTACGAGACGGAATGGGTGGAGACACTCGAGCACGGATGGAACGTGCTGGCCGGGGACCTTGCCGACCTGGACACGGTGGTGTCCCGCCCGGTGCCGCAGGAGGCGCGCGGCCATCCCTACGGCGACGGGCACTCCGCCGACCGAGTGGTCAGCGAGCTGTCCTCACGCCGCCGCCTTGCCCTCTCCCCAGGTGAGGCGGAGCACCTCACCGGCTAGCTCGTCGTACTCGGCGACCCCGTCCAGCGTCGCCGCCGCCCATCGGCGAGCAGCGCGACGAAGACGCTGCAGCTCCTCCGGGCGCCGGGCCCAACCCGTCAAGTAGTCAGACGCCTCCTGGGCCGTGCGGACGATCTGGCCACCACCGGACGCGGCGATCAGCGGTGCAACACGCGGTAACGGGGTAGCGAGCACCGCCAGGCCGGCGGCCAGGTACTCGTAGACCTTCGTCGGGACCGCGTCTCGGAAGGCCGGGGTGTCGTCCAACAGGGCAAGCCCTACGGAGGCACCGGCGGCCACACGCCAGGACGCGGAGGGATTCAGACGTCCGTGAGCACGAATACGGGATGCGAGGTCGGGGTCGCGGAGTCGCTCACCGAGCCAGGCCTCCTCCTCCGCCGGCAGCGGCCCCACGAGGTCCAGGACCCACCCCGGAGACAGTGCGATGGCCTCGACCATGGGCTTCAGGCCGCGGGACCAGCGAAGATCCCCGACGTACACGGCTCTCAACCCGTCTGTCGGAGCATCGAGTACGGGCCGCAGGACGTCGTTGTCGGGCAGGTTACGTGTCACCAACCGTCGGCGGGACCTGGTGGATGTCGGAGGCAAGTGCTCGTCGGCCACCACTGTGAGGTCCGCGGTGCCCACGACAGCGGTGGCCATTCGTGCCACTGCCCGAGCCAGGTTGCCGACGAGTCCGAGCGCCCACGGCCGATCACGCAGGAGCGCCACGTAGTCCTCGTGCACGTCAGCAACCCATCGGCGTCGCCGCAGCCGGGCAGCGGCTGCACACCCGATGGCGCTGTCGGGGTCGAGGCTCATGAGCACCGCCCCCCTTGCCGACCAGGGCAGTCCCAGAGCCAGCAGGAGCCTGCCTACGGGCCCACGTCTCGGGGTGGTACGCAGGTGCGCCCCCTCCGGCCCTCCTCCCGGGCCGCCGAGGCCGAGAACCTCGACTTGCAGCCCGGCCCGACGGAAGGCGGCGACGGCGCGATGCAGTCGCGCGTCCGCTACGTCATGTCCGGAGGTGACGATCGAGACGTCGACCGGCGGCTCCCGGTCTCTGCGGCCCACCGGTTACAGGTCCTCCATGGTGAAGGCGTCTTCGCCCACCTTGAGGAACTTCGTATAGGCGGCGATCACCGGGTCCGGTTCGCCCTCCATCATCAGCTGCCCCTTGTGCAGCCAGATGGCGCGGTCACAGAGCTCGCGAACGCTGGCCATCGAGTGGGAGACCAGGAACATGGCTCGTGCATGCGACATGAGCTCCTGCATCTTGGCTGCTGCCTTGTTCTTGAAGTGCGCATCGCCGGCCGACAGTGCTTCGTCGATCAGGAGGATGTCCGGCTCCATGTGCACGGAAACGGCGAAGGCCAGCCGGCTGAACATGCCGGAGGAGTACACCCGCATGGGCATGTCGATGAACTCGCCGAGCTCGGCGAACTCGGTGATCTCGTCCGCGCGCTCCTCGACCTGCCGCCGGGACAGGCCGGCGGCGAGCCCCCCGAGGATGATGTT
>JASBSH010000442.1 GCA_030149025.1 Actinomycetales bacterium
CTGGACCGGCGCGCCTACAGCCCCGTCCTGCGCGCGGCGAACCTCCCCAACGACACCGTCGTGCCCTGGTGGGGAAACCGCACCCTGCGCTACGAAATCAGCTGACCCCCTTGCCCCGAACCAACTGCGTGGAAATCCGCGGTAACCGAACACCCCGGCCGACGACCAGTACGGGATCGGCGTCCAGGCGTTCTCATCGATCGCCGCGATCGCCTTGCCGATCGCCTTGTCCGAGCGGACCGTGATCGAGAACCGGGCGCCGGCGGCGCGCAGGGCGCCGACCACGGTCCGGGAGTAGAACCCCGAATCGGCCCGCACGGTGACCGTCCCGCGGTGGCCGCCCGGGCCGGTGGGCATCGCTTCACGCAGCCGGGACAGGGTTTCGGCCACGAAACTCTTGGCGCCGCGGGCGGTGTGCGCGTTCCCGCCGCGCAGCCGGGCGTGCAGCAGCTGGGTGGCCCCACCACCTTCCCCATCGCCGGCGCAGGTCGCCAGCAGCGGGTGGTAGCCGCGCACCTTGGTGTATCCGAACGCCGCGCCCTGCTTGGTGGTGCCGTATACCTAACAGATCGTGGAGTCCAGGTCGATGGTCACGTCGGCGCCCGGGCCCGGACCGGTCCCGACCGCCCAGGCTCGGACCAACAGCTCCCGGGACACCGCGTCCAGGCTCCGCACGTCCCCGAAGCTGAACGAGCGCAGGCACGTGCCCAACGTCGAGGGCGCACGCACCGCGAACAGATCACCGGTGGCCCCGGCCCGCATCACGTCCATGTCGTCGATGCTGTCTGGGTGGCCGAGCTGATCGACGAACGCGTTGATCTGGGCGATGCGCCGGGCGCGGCACGCGCCGGCCAGCATTCCGCCGATCACCGTCATCGCCTTGATCCCCACGTTCGAGCAGGGCTATGCCAAGCTCGAAGACGTCCCGGGCGAGATCGACGTTGTGGACGTGTTCGTCCGCAGTGCGCGCGCGGGCGCTGTCGTGGACGACGCCACCGCGGTGGGCGCCAAAGCGGTGTGGCTGCAGCTCGGTGTGATCGACGAGGCCGCGGCCGAACGCGCGAAGGCCGCCGGCCTGGACGCGGTCATGGACACCTGCGCGGCGATCGAGCCGCCACGGCTCCGCATCGCCCACCACTGAACTGCGGGTTCGCTCCGGTGGCCTGTATGACAGAATACATACATGAGCAGGGGTGGCGGGACGGTGATCATGCAGGCGCGGGTCGACGAGGACTTCGCCCGCGAACTGCTGCACGAAGATGCGGCGGTCCTCGGCCTCGACGGGCCGTCCGCTCTCGTCCGAGAAGGCTTGCGCTTAGTGCACCAGAAGGCACGCGAACAGGCGATGGCCGCCGCCTACGACGAGTTCTACGCGAACAGCCCGGCTCCGTTGCCCGACGGAGTCGCCCCCGAGGACGCCCCGTAGTCCATGGATCCGTTGCGGGGGGAGGTGTGGGACGCTCACCTGCCTGCGGTCGGCCGTCATCCTGTTGTCGTCCTCACGGTCAACCCGATGATCCCGCGATTGGGCGCCGTCACCGTGGCCGTGATCACCGGCACGCGAGGGCCTGCACCGACCCACGTACCACTTGGCCCTGACGCCGGTCTCACGCGCTACGACGTGAGCTTCGCGAATGTGACGGACGTGCAGACGATCAGCAAGGGGCGCCTGCAGAAGCGTCGGGGGCGCCTGCACCCCGCGGAGCTGGCGCGGCTCGACTCAGCCCTGCGGACCTATCTGGGACTTTGACCGGACGGTAGCCTCACCCCCACACGCGGACCGCGAGGTACCAGCCACCGAGCGCCGCGACCAACCCCAGCCCGAGACTGACCGCCGCGTTCACGAGCGCGAGCCGCGTGGCGCCGTCCTCGACCAGCCGGACCGTCTCGTACGCGAACGTGCTGTACGTCGTGAACGCGCCCGCGAACCCCGTGCCCAACAGAACCAGCAGACCATCCGGCGCCGAGCCGAACGCACCGGCGCCGAGCAGCACGCCGAGCACGAGCGACCCCAGCACGTTGATCACCAGGGTGCCCCAGGGGAAGACGCTGTCGTGGCGGGTCTGCACCGCACGGTCCAGCAGCCAGCGGCACGGCGCACCGACCGCGGCGCCGACGGCGACGAGCGCCGCGGTGGCGAGTCCCGTCACTGCTGGCTGCGGCCGACGTACCGGATGACCTCGACCTCGTCCAGGATCACCAACCCCTCCCCGACCACCTCGTCCAGCTCCGGCAGGAAGGCGCGGACCTTCTCGGCGGTGTCGACGATGACGATCACGACGGGCAGGTCCTGGCTGAGGCTCAGCAGGCGGCTGGTGTGGATCCGCGAGCTCGCCCCGAACCCCTCGACCCCGCGCAGCACGGTCGCACCGGCGAGCCCGGCACGGTGGGCCCGGTGGACGATCTCGGTGTACAGCGGACGGTGCTGCCACTGGTCGCTCTCCCCGACGAAGATCGTGACCCGCGTGGCGGTGCCCTCGAGCGTCATCAAGCCCTCCCCTGGTCCGGCCGAGGCACGGTGAACCGGCGTGTCAGTGTCATGCCCGCCCACGTCGCCGTCAGGCAGACCGCCAGCGTGCCGAACAGGTACGTCATGGCCAGCGGCGCGCGGCCGGCCAGCAGCAGCTCCCGCGTCTCGGACGTGTAGGCCGAGAAGGTGGTGAAGCCGCCGAGCAGGCCCACACCCGCGAAGGGCCTGGCGTAGCGACCCGGCGGCCGGACCTCCAGCAGCACCACCATCAGCGCCCCCAGCGCGAGGCTGCCGGCGACATTCGCGGCGAACGTCGCCCACGGGAAGCCGCCCTGCTGCGGCAGGAGGTGGCTCAGCGCCCACCGCGCCAGACCGCCGAGCGCGCCGCCGACGGCGACGACGGCGACCACGTCCGCCTGACCTCCGCGCGATGGCACGGGGCACACAGTACGAGGCGCACTGGCGTTGACCTCGCCATGTCAGCCGAGACACACCTCTCGCGTGCGGACGTCACCGCCGCCAGCCTGCTGGCACCCCTGGCGCTGCCCAAGGAG
>JASBSH010000447.1 GCA_030149025.1 Actinomycetales bacterium
GGATCGGAGGGATGGCCGGGCGCGTCCGGACGAAGGCGCACTCCAGCGCGAACTCAGGCCTCAGTGAGGCGCGCTGCGCGCGCTCCTGCGACATCCCGCAGTGGCGTCCCAGCCTCGGTGTAATCGACGGGCGTTCGGCACGCCTCAGGAACAGGTTGAGTGGCGGCTTCGAAGAGACGTCGGAGGTCTCGGTGCGCGCGTTGAGCCGCGAGCATCAGGAGGCCAGCTACATCGTGCTGCGACCGCGTGAGACCGCCGTCGCCAGCCACGGCAGCACGTCAGCCGGGGTCGTTGTGGTCATACATGTTGTGCAGCGCGTCGTAGTCGTGGCCATCGGGGTGTTGCTCACCGACCATGTCGCCTTGGCGCATGCAAGAGTTCGCACTGGAGGGACGGTCGTCAAGGCTCAGGCTGTGTCCCATCTCGTGGCAGATGAGTTCACGCCGATCGGCATAGTTGCGGCTGTCGCATTGACGGTCGACCCGCACCACTGTGTTGCCGTTGGGTGACCGTCGCCGTTCGAGTACACGAGCGTGGAGCCGAGTCGCCCGGTGCATCCGGGATCAAGATCGGCCTCATTGACCGAAACGCAGTGGGACGGGCAGTTCGACGAACTGGATACATACACTGCGTCCAATCGGGGCTCTTGCCCGACTTCCGCAGATGATGGGCACACGTGAGCCGGAAATAGCCGTGTGACCTGGGGAAACGCGGAATGGGTCGGCGGGGGTCGTGTTACTACACGACCCGCTCCGGCCTGATGGCGGCCCGGTGCCTCAGTCGGGGCTGGGGAGGTTGAAGTCGTAGAACCGGGGCGGCTCGGGCAGCTCGAGCGCGGCGAGGATGGCCTTCTGGCCGGGCGTGGTGGCCGAGCGTTGCGCGACCTGACCGTCGGGGGTGGCCAGGGTGACCAGATGCATCCGATCGAGCTCGTGGCGGGTGTTGCGCCAGGTGTCGCCGGTGGCGTTCTCGATC
Source organism: Actinomycetales bacterium (assembly GCA_030149025.1). GTDB lineage: Bacteria > Actinomycetota > Actinomycetes > Actinomycetales > BWSM-131 > BWSM-131. The sequence continues at coordinate 976 of JASBSH010000447.1, forward strand.
ACCCGGATCAGCAGCAGCGCGAGCCAGCACAGCTGGACGTGGCCGCGGATGCGGTCCTCGCGGTAGTGAAAGACCGGACGCAGCCCGAGCGCGCCCTTGAGGTCGCGCCAACCCCGCTCCACGTGCAGGAGCTGCTTGTAGGCCGCTGCCAGGTCCTCGGCGGTGAGGGTGACGTCGCTGGTGCGTAGCAGCCACTTGCCGTCCAGGTGGGCCTCGTCCTTGACCACGGTGTGGTCGATGCGCAGCAGCCCGGACTTGGTGCGGCGCAGGTAGCGCCGCAGCCCCGGCTTGCCCTTCAGCGATCCGACCAGCTCGTCGCGACGCCGGGCGGTCCAGGAGTCGGAGCCAGCAGTCAGCTCGGTCAGGTGGGCGACCAGGCGTTCCCGGACGGCGGCGTCCCTGGTCGCTTGTTCGGGGTTGTGGCAGACCACGAACCGCTGCGCCCTGGCGCCCTGGTCGCCGTCGCCGTCCCCGCCGGGGGCGACGGCGACTTCCTTGACCCGCAGGTTGTCCGCGACCGTCTTGTAGCGCCCGGCGCGCGCCAGAGCGGCGGTGGCCTCGGCGTTGGTGTGGCGCAGCTTCTCGGCATGGATGTAGTGCCCGCCGCCGCGGGTCAGGTTGGCCCGGTTGGCCGCTGAGTCAAACCCGCGGTCGGCGACCCAGACCAGCCGGTGCAGGTTCCACCCGGCCAGGTCCTCCTTGACGCGGCGGATGATGGCCTGGTCGTTCTCGTTCCCGGCGAAGGTCCAGCACCGCACCGGCACTCCGTCGCGGGTGACCGCCATCGCGATCACCACCTGTGGCAGGTCGGTGCGGTGGTCCTTGGAGTGGCCGAACTCGCGCCGGCCCTGCTCGACCGGACGGGTGACGCCGTCGTCGTCGACCACCGGGGCAGCGAGGTCGGCCAGATCGTCGGCGCCGTCGACCTCCCAATACGTCGAGGTCGTGTCCACGAAGACCAAGTCCAGGTCAAGGTTCAACAAGGTGGCCACGGAACCGAAGACCTCGCTGGCGATCTCGCCCAGCGCGTCGAGCAGGAAGTCCATGCCCCGGTACGCCGCATCGTCGCAGAACCCGGTGCAGCCGTCGATCGCGACCCGCTCGGCGACCCACCGGGTCCCGGCCAGCTTGGAGCCGGGCTCCAGGGCCCGCTGCGCGACCAGGGCGAACAGGACCCGTTCGGCGGCCCCACCGTCCAGCCGGCGACGGTCGGCGACCCGTCGGATCGCAGCGCCGATCCCGAGCCGCTCCCAGACCCGGTCCAGCGTCCACGTCCCGCCCAGGCGGCGCGAGTCCAGGATCTCGACCTCCGCGCCCGCGGCGGCGATGACCGCCTGCTCCGGGGTGAGGAACCGGGAGATCGACGAGACCAGCCGACCCAACGCCTGCCGGTCGACGTTCTCCGCGCGGCCGAAGTTGTGGATCACCTTCGCCACCGAGTTCCCGGTCCCGGGGTGCCGCTCGTTGTGCGCCAACTGCAGGTACCGCACCACCGACCCGTCCCGGTTGGACCGTCGCGTCTCCCGCAGGTACATGCCCACCAGCAAACCGACTTCACGCGGTGATGTCGAGCGACACGCCCAAAGTCGTGTGCCTACACGAAAACGTGTTCCGGACACCCCTGCAAGCCGCTGACCAGCATGTTTGTCCTCAGCGAGGGCCGCATGTGCCCATCATCTGCGGAAGTCGGGACAGATGATGGCAGCGCAGGCACGAGCACCTCGGGGAAGAAGGCTGGCTAGACACCCCTTCCTCTACCGGGGCTCGTGCCTGTTCGTGCTCACCGACACGCACCTCTATTGGCGGAACCTCTAAGACGATGAGCACCTCGGAGACCAGAAGGACTCCGAGCACCC
>JASBSH010000011.1 GCA_030149025.1 Actinomycetales bacterium
GTCCTGGCGGTCTTCAGCGTGCCGGAGTCGGAGCGGCAGAAGCGCCACATGCTTCGTTCCCGGCTGTCATGGCTCGGTTTCGGCACCGTGTCGGCGGGGGTCTGGATCGCCCCCAGCCACCTGATCGACGAGACGCGGGACGTCCTGGTGCGCAACGGGCTACAGCAGTACGTCGACCTGTTCCGTGGTGACTACCTCGGCTTCGGCGACCCCGCAGCGCAGGTGGAGAGCTGGTGGGATCTTGAGTCACTGCAGAGCCTCTACGACGAGTTCTGCGAGGCCTACGCGCCGGTGCTGCGGCGCTGGCGCCGGAGGAGCGCTGACAACGACGCCAGTGAGGCATTCCGCGACTACGTCCGCGCCCTTACGGCATGGCGGCGGCTGCCCTACCTGGACCCCGGGTTGCCTCCGGAGCTCCTGCCGAAGTCCTGGTCCGGTAGGCGGGCGGCGGACCTGTTCTTCGATCTCAAGGACCGGCTCGAGAAGCCGGCGCACGCGTTCGTCGACTCGATCACCGGAGCCTGATCGTCAACGCCCCTTACGCCGCCGCGGTGATCAACGCCGCCGGTACACGTCGGCGCGGTGGTCGATGCGAAGCACCGCAACGGTCCTGGTGTCCTCATCGATCAGGTACGCCACCCGATAAGGCCCGCGACGGGCGGACCAAGCACCCTCGAGGTCTCGGCGTAGCGGTTTGCCCACTCTCCTCGGCGCGCGTCGAAGATCCCCCAGCAGGAATTCGACTACTGCCACAGCCGCACCGGTGGGTAGGCGATCGAGACCTCGCTGTGCCGGGCCGGTAACGAGGAGGTCGTACTCACCTTCCACCATGCAGGTACCGCTGCCGCAGTTGTTCCGCGTTCAGACCCACGCTGCGTGCAGCATCCTTGCGACCTTCAGCGATCTCGCGCATGGCCTCGGGATCGGAGAGCAGGTCGAGAGTCTCCTCCAACGCGTCCAGGTCCTCGGCCGAGACGATCACTGCCTCTCGCCGACCATGACGTGTGATTTCCACGCGCTCGTGCGTTCGCCGCACCCGATCCACGACCTCGGACAGGTGCGCCTTCACCGCTGCCAGGGACATGGTCGACGCGAGCTCGGACATGACTATAAGTATGACCAGATCAGGTGCGCGCGGCAAGGGTTCCCAGGTCCCTGGAAAGCGGGCAGACTCTCGGCATGACAGCACCGACCAGCCAGACGAACGAGATCCGCGACGACAACCTGCCGGCGCCGGTACGCGACGTCGTCCTGAGGTTCGTGACCGAGCGACCACTCAGCGAGGGTTCCGGGGCCGGCATCGAGCGGTGGTCGGTGCAGGCGGCGGTGGCGAAAGCCAGTCAGGATGCCGAGCGCCCGGTCGGCGAGTTGCACCTCGTCGCGGTCGACCTGGTGCGGTCCGTCGACCCGTGGGCGGCTCTGGACAGTTCGAACGACGACCTGGCGCACATCGGCGACACGGTCTTCGACATGAACACGGGCCAGCTCTCGGAGATGCTGGACAGCAGCATCCCTCGTGGCGGCGACCGGCTGCTCATCCTGGACCGTGTGGAGCTCGAGCCGGCGTGGCAGGGGCACAACCTCGCGGCGTTGCTCGTGGCAGAGTCCCTGGACCAGCTCCGGCCCGGCTGCCGCGTCGCGCTGTGCCTCCCCGCTCCGCTGGAACGGAGGCCGGACGAGACCGATGAGCAGTACCAGTCCTCGGTGGAGCGGATGAGGCACGTCTGGTCGCAGGTCGGCTTCCGCCCGTTCCGGGACGGTGTCTGGCTGCTCGAGCCGAACAGCGGCGCGCTGGACGCCAGCCTTCGTAGGCTGCGCTCCCGACACGGCCTCACCGCTTGACCGGGGCGGTCAGGGGAGCACGGCGAAGCCCTGCACCTCGACGAGCGCCTCGACGTCCCACAACCGCGCGACGCCGATACCAGCCATGGCGGGGTAGAACGGGCCGATCAGCTTGCGCCACACCTTGCCGATCTCCCGGGCGTTGGCCTTGTAGTCGTCCATGTCGACGATGTACACGGTGAGGCTCGCCAGGTCCCTCGGCTCACCGCCGGCGGCCCGCAGCGACGTCAGCAGGTTGCCGAGCGCCTGCTCGAACTGCTCGACGACGGTGTCGCCGACGATCCTGCCGTCGGCGTCCAGGGCCGTCTGCCCGGCGAGGAAGACGGTTCTCCCGGAGCCCACCACCGCGTGGGAGAAGCCCTTCGGCTCTCCGAGCTCCGGCGGGTTGACGTACTGGACCGCTGTCATGACTGGACCGCTCCTCCGTCGACGTTGATGCCCTGGCCCGTCACGCCGGGGGTGCGAACACAGAACATGACCGCCTCCGCCACCTCCTCCGGCGTGATGAGGCGGCCGATCGGCTGCTTGTCCTGCAAGGCCTTGAGGGCCTGCTCGGCGGTGCGGCCGGTTCGCTGGACGATGCCCGTCACCGTCGCGTCGGTCATCGGGGTGTCCACGTAGCCGGGGCAGACGGCGTTCACGGTCACCCCGGTCTTGGCCAGCTCCTGGGCCGCGGACCGCACGAGGCCGAGCACCCCGTGCTTGCTCGCGGTGTACGCGCTGATGTACGGCTCACCGACCTTGGCCGCCACCGAGGCGATGACGACGATGCGCCCGGTGCCGCGTTCGATCATCGACGGCAGGGCGCGCCGCATGCACCGGAACGGTGCGGTGAGGTTGAGGTCGAGCATCCGCTGCCACTGCTCGTCGGTCGTCTTGACGAGGGACGCCGACGTGCCGGCACCCGCGTTCGCGACCAGGACGTCCACCGGACCCCACGCGGACTCGACCTCGGAGAACAGCTGCGTGACGGCGTCCGCGTCGGTCATGTCGGCAGGCAGGACGAGAGTCTCGCCGGGACAGGTGGACGCCGTCTGCTCGAGCTCGTCGACGCTGCGGGCGGTGAGGGCTACGCGGTAACCGGCCTCGCTGAGCCGGCGGGCGACCTCGCGGCCGATGCCGCGACCGGCGCCGGTGACCAGGGCCACGCCCGGAATGAGTGGTTCAGACACTGACGGACCTTGCCATGTGTGGGTGACGACCGTCAAGATGGCGACATATGAACGAGATCCGGGACGTCCACATCATCGACGCCGTGCGCACCCCGTTCGGGCGCAACCGCGGCGGCCTGTCGGGGATCCGCACCGACGACCTCGCGGCCCTCCCGATCGCAGAGCTCGTGCGACGGCATCCGTCGCTCGACCCCTCGACGATCGACGACGTGTACTACGGCAACACCAACGGCGCCGGTGAGGAGAACCGCAACGTCGCGCGCATGGCCGCGCTCCTGGCCGGCCTGCCGGTCTCGGTGCCCGGCGTGACGGTGAACCGGCTGTGCGCGTCAGGGGCCGAGGCGGTGCTGCAGGGCGGCCGCGTCGTCGCCACGGGTGAGGCCGACCTCCTGATCGCCGGTGGCGTCGAGGGCATGAGCCGGGCGCCGTTCGTGCTGCCGAAGGCCACTGAGCCGTTGCAGCGCAAGCAGGAGCT